>JBFIGS010000148.1:0-7082 GCA_041602195.1 Sediminicola sp.
ATTCCGAACAGGGAAGTTAAGCCCATCTGCGCCGATGGTACTGCTATACCAAGTGGGAGAGTAGGTCGCCGCCTTTTTTCGAAGAACCCTTCATCATACGATGAGGGGTTTTTTTATGCCATAAAGTGAAATGATTTAGTTCCTCTTGGACTTACCTGACCGATCAAAAAAGGCCCACCAAAATGGTGAGCCATTGAATAAATGTAGTTGTATTTAGTACTACAATAACTTACTGGCTATTTCCAACCAATTGTCCGCCCGCTCATATGCCGTAGTGTGTATGTTATGGGGCGATGTGAACAATATTTTTCTTCCCTTGAAATATTCAAGGTTGTAACTGCGATCGTCAATCAAAATATCACCATATAAAATGTGCTTACTACCACATAGAATTCTATTTTGCCATTGGATAAAGGGATAGTGCTTATCCAACCAATCACTTTTTTCTCGGAGTGAATTGGGAAACTGCATTGCCGCTGATGCTACATAAACATCATACTTTAAGGATAATTCCTTTAGAACCTCCTTGCTGTCTTTTATAGGCTCTAGATCTCTAAAAAAACCTTCTGTCCTCGCATGGTTTTTTACACTTCGTTGCCTTTCTTCAGGCACACATTGCCATACCTCTTTGCCCATACAGTCCATAACCGTAAGGTTCTCATTAAATTCTTCATTATAACGTACTATGTGAGCATTATAGGTATCAGCAAATACCTCGTCCATATCGACAAATAAGGTCATTGAATTAAATTTAAAAGACAAAAATAACTATTTTCTAACAAAAAATAGCCCATTAGGTCTGTGTGTAAGAGTATAGAAATGAATAAGTTATGTGTTTTATTTCCTCGGATAATATATTTTAACAATTGATCTAGTATTCTAGGAGTATCCCCGAGAAGGTCTAATAGCCAATCGTATTATTATTCAATTGGATGAATCCTTTTTTTTATTGAAAAGGCTGTCCATAATGGTTTTAATACCATAAAATCCCAATGCTATGGCCCCAATAGCCAAAATTAATCCAGTAATCAAAACAGGCAGGTATAGTGGATGCTCTTGATTTTTAAAAGCTTGATAAATAGCAAAAGGAGCTGCAAACATTAGAGCTACTGTAAATCCTAAATACTTAACTCCTTTTAATAGTAGGTCTTTATTGGTGTGCATTTAGCAATAAATTAGTTTTTATTCAAATTTAGTTATAATATGTATATTTAAGAATAACAATAACATTCTTAAATAATCAAATCTCGTTCAAAGCCCAAATTAGCACAAAATTTCAGAATCATGAATATTCTACTGATACCAGATAAGTTTAAAGGTTCTGTAACCGCTGAAGGCGTTTTAAAGGCATTTTCCCAAGGCATTCTTAAATCTGTTCCAAAGGCAGAAATATTCAAGGTGATGGCCTCGGATGGCGGCGACGGATTCTTGGATGCCGTTCAAAATTATATATCCTTGGAAAGGGTAGAAGTAGAAACCATTGATCCCTTGGGAAGACCCATCAAGGCCTATTATATGTTCAATGAATTAAATAGTACGGCTTATGTAGAACTGGCGAAGGCATCCGGAATTGAACTTCTTTCTACTGCCGAATTAAATGTGATGGAAACATCAACGATTGGAACTGGAATTCAGATCGAGGATGCTATAAAGAGAGGCGCTAAGAACATCATTATTGGTTTGGGCGGCAGTGCCACCAATGATGGGGGAACTGGGATAGCACAGGCATTGGGGTATCGATTTTTAGATGCCAAGGGCAATCAGCTGGCCCCAAAAGGAAAGAATCTGAGCCTTATTTCGAAAATATCAAAAAATGAGAATCCAATTTGGAAAGGTATATCCTTTACAGCCGTAAACGATGTGACCAATCCATTATTTGGTAAGGAAGGTGCGGCATATGTCTATGCAAAACAAAAGGGAGCCGATGGCTTACAGATTGAAGGTTTGGACAAAGGATTGAGAAATCTGGCCAGGACGGTACAAAATGAGATGGGAGTAGACCATGCAGAAATGCCTGGTACCGGTGCAGCAGGTGGTACGGCCTATGGATTAAAAACTTTCTTTAATGCTGAATTTATCAGTGGAATTGAATTTCTTTTTAAATTGGCAGGAATTCCACAATTGTTAAAAGAAACCCCCGTTGACTATATTATTACAGGGGAAGGAAAGATAGATGAGCAAACCCTTCACGGAAAATTAATAAAGGGTGTCATGGATATTGGTTTACAATATCAAATCCCTGTTATTGCCGTTTGTGGAAAATTGGATGTTGCGGCCGA
Source organism: Sediminicola sp. (assembly GCA_041602195.1). Taxonomy (GTDB): domain Bacteria; phylum Bacteroidota; class Bacteroidia; order Flavobacteriales; family Flavobacteriaceae; genus Sediminicola. The sequence goes on from JBFIGS010000148.1 coordinate 2,280, forward strand.
TGAGTTAAAGAAGAAAGGCTTGCTAGAAGTTCTGGAAATAATGGATACCTCCCAACCCATGCAATATAGTATGGATAACGCAGCCAAATTGATAGAAAAAACTATTTATAATTATTTCGAACAACAGAAAACCGTTTAAATACTACCGCCTATGAATGTATTCCTTGTTCTTTTACTGGTGATTATTTTTATCATTATTGCCACCATAAAATTAAAGATACATCCACTATTTTCATTAATTATAGCAGCCTTGATGGCAGGCGGTATGTTGGGGATGAAGGCCGAGGTGATTTTAGAAACCATTTCTGAAGGTTTTGGAAAGACACTATCCAGTATTGGACTTATCATTGCCTTTGGAACTGTAATAGGTATCTTCTTGGAAAAAACCAATGGTACCAAGGTTATGGCGAATACCATTCTAAAAATAGTAGGCCTTAAACAATCTCCTTTGGCCATGAACATCACAGGGTTTGTTGTTTCCATTCCTGTTTTCTGTGATTCAGGGTTCATCATTTTATCTTCCTTGAACAAAGCCTTGAGCAAAAAAACAGGCTTATCCCTGGTGGTGTTCGCCGTTGCATTGGCAACGGGCCTCTATGCCTCCCATGTGTTTGTTCCCCCAACCCCGGGACCCTTGGCCGCCGCCGCAGTACTCGAGGCAGATTTGGGATTGGTCATGCTATTAGGTCTTTCTGTGGCCATTCCTGTGTCCCTGGTAGGTTTTCTTTGGGCTAATTATATTGGAAGAAAGCTTGTGGCCGGTGAAGACAAAACCGATGGGAATGAAGATAGCACACCTAATGAAGATAATGTTGAATACACGGTTAGTACCTTAGCTGCATTTTTACCCTTACTTGTTCCCATACTATTGATTGCATTGAAATCAATCCTGGAATACCCTGGCTTTCATTTAGAACCGGGTTGGTTTATTAATACGATAAGTTTTTTGGGAAGTCCAACTATTGCACTGCTCATAGGCGTCGTATTTGCCTTTAATATGGGTAGAAAGGCGAGTTTAAAAACCCGTTATGACTGGGTCGTGGGTGCCTTAAAGGAAGCAGGGCTAATTGTTCTGATTACTGGGGCAGGAGGTGCCTTTGGCAGTGTGTTACGGGCTATGGACATAGCCAATTATATTCCAATAAATGCTGACCTGTTATTTGGTGGAATACTGATTGCCTTTTTTATAGCGGCCGTATTAAAAACAGCCCAGGGAAGCTCAACGGTAGCCATCATCACTACTGCAGCAATAATGGCCCCCTTACTCTCATCCTTAGGATTGGAAACGCCTATTTCCAAAGCATGTACCGTACTTGCTATTGGTGCTGGAGCCATGACCGTCTCCCATGTGAACGATAGTTATTTCTGGGTGGTGTCCCAATTCTCAAATATGGATGTAAAAACTGCGCTTAAAAGTCAGACCGTGGCCACTTTTTTCCAAGGGATAACCGGATTGCTATTGGTATTGGGCATTCAATATTTCTTTGGATAACCAACTCTACTCAATAATCAAGGAGAGCCTATTGGCCTCGGCCAAGGAAAAATAGCCCAATGGATAATGGTCCGGATTGGTGGTGTTGACCATATTGCCCCTAATCGTTGAAGGGACAGATTCAAAAGGTCCGCCTCCGTTTTGTCCACTTTGATCAATCAAAATAGTCATATAGTTATAAAACTGTCTGTCCACCCCATTTATAGTGATGGTCACTTCCTTTCCAGGCGCTAGATCCTCATAAAAGTAGGAAAACACAAATTGTTCCCCTTGGTAAAATCGATCTTCAGTGGGAAGATATAAATCAAAGTCGAGATCAAACAGGTAATAATCGTCCCTACTGCCATCGTCTGTAAATTTCACCAAGACTTCTGTTTCGTCCCCCGTAAATAGCGTGCCTTCTCCTTGACTGATTTCATCTATGGGCACAGCCGGAATAAGATTTACAATTCCTTTATAGGTTTCAGAGTCATAAACCACCGTTAGCTCATATTCATCATTAAAATTGGGGAGGTCAAACGGTTCTAATGCCTCATATATTCCAGTATCCCCATTTTCTTCAAATTGATATATGTTACCATCATTCGTATTGGTAATAAAAACAGTTGCATTGTTGGCCGGTTCCAATTCTTCCTGATAAAAGGGAGCGGATAATTTTAAGATGACCGAACCTTCCATAGTGCTCGGAAATTCATTAAAAAACACACTGAAACTAGCATCGATGACCAGTCTCGGTGCCGATGTTGGCAAATCGACCTGTATGACATCTTCACAGCTCATGAAGGCCATCATTAGGAGTAGTATATAAAATCGTTTCGTCGCCATATTAAAATTTAAAATTATAGGTAACGGAAGGTACCAATCCAAAAATGGCAGTACGGATCGCCTCGTTTCTTCCTGTATCCTGGTTCTGCTCAAAGTTTATAGAAGCAGCATTTCGTCTATTGTATATATTATAGATGCTGAAAACCCATTCGCCCTGCAAGTTTCTATTCTTGTTCTTTCTCGGGGTTAGGGTAGCGGCAATGTCCCATCTGTGATATGCGGGCAAACGTTGTTCATTGCGACCCCCGTAAACGGGAATGACCAAGCCTTTAAATTGATACTGGCCAATAGGATAGTTGGTGGGTTGTCCGGTCTGAAAAATAAAGTTGCTGTTAAAGCTCCATTTAGAATTCAACTCATAGGAGGCATTGATAGCAATGTCATGGGTTTTATCATATCCTGTGGTATACCAATTTCCCATATTAATTCCGGGTTCGTCTGCGGTTCTTCCTGGTGTTCTTTGTTCAGATTTGGAAAGGGTGTAAGATATCCATCCTTGCAAAGACCCTTCATTTTTGTTTAAAGAGAGTTCCCATCCGTATGCCCTGGCCTCTCCATTGAGAATTACTTGTTCAATAGCGTTGTTTGCAATTAAATCCGCACCATCTATATAATCAATCCTATTATCAATATCCTTATAAAAAACTTCTGTGGCCAAGGAGTATTCATTGTCTTTAAAATTCCTGAAATAGCCCAAAGCATATTGATCTAAAATCTGTGGTTTCACATAGGGGCCACTTGGAGTCCATACGTCAAGAGGGGTAGGGGAGCTTGTATTGGACAATAGACTTAAATATTGGGCCATATGATTGTAACTGGCTTTAATTGAGCTTTGATTGTTTAGAGCAAGAGCAACTGCCAGTCTTGGTTCCAATGTGTTGAAGGTTGCCAAACGTTCCGTTCTTTTATAACGTTCAATTCCTATGGGATCTGCTTTTTCATAGATTTGAAACTCCTGATTGAATATAACAGGGTTATTATCCTGATACATGTTTAACTCATCCTGACCCAACCTCATAAAATTGCTCCATCGCAAGCCATACTGTAATGTCAATTGCTCGGAAACTTGATGTTCGGCATCAATATAGGCTGCAAATTCATTGGCATATTTTTGGGTCAATTGTTCCGCAATTATGCCAGAATCTTCCCTATTAGGCTCAATTTCGCCTGGATTGAAATTATAATAGATATCATTCAGCCCATAGTTCAATTGAAATGTATTGGATATATACTGTTTGAAATCATATTTAAGATTGAAGTTTCGTATCCCTGAATTCCATTTGAAACCCACGAAATCCAATTCCAATCCATAGAAATAATCAGAATAAATAAGGGAAAGGTTAGAAAAGAGACGATCAGAAAACAGATGGTTCCAACGCAAGTTGAAAACGGAATTGCCGTAAACATTCACAAAACGTTCAGAGATACTAAATACATCCCTTCCAAAGTATCCTGAAAGATAAATATTGTTGTTATCGTTTATTTTATAGTTGAGCTTGGTATTCAGGTCATAGAAATAGGCCTTGTTGTCATTATCAAAGAGCGGAAGGAACAAATGTGCATAAGACGCCCTGCCACCTATAAGGAATGCACTCTTATCTTTTTCCAATGGCCCTTCTACCAGTAATCTACTGGAAACAGCACCGATACCACCGCTAATATTTAAAGCTTTGCTATTGCCGTCTTTTTGATAAATATCCAATACAGACGAAAGCCTACCCCCGTATTTGGCGGGTATGCCTCCCTTGAACAATTTTATGTCTTTTATGGCATCTGGATTGAAAACGGAGAAAAACCCAAACAGATGTGACGAATTAAAAATGATGGCCTCATCCAAGAGAATGAGGTTCTGATCTGCTGCGCCGCCACGTACATTAAATCCGGAAGCACCCTCACCGGCACTAGTAACACCAGGAAGTAGGAGAATGGATTTAATAACATCTGCCTCTCCTAAAACAACGGGTATCTTTTTTATGGTCCCCGCACTTAAGGTATTTACACTCATTTGGGGTTTTCGGATATTCAACTTTTCAATATCCTCTACGAGGATAACCTCCTCCAACTCTTCTGCCGCTTCAGCCATTTGAAAATTGATCTTAAGATTTTCGGTCAAGGAGATGGTTTGAACGATTTCTCTAAAGCCAATGGCACTTATCTGAATTTCGTAGACTCCTTCGGGTAGGGTGATTGAGAAAAATCCGTATTCATTGCTCACCACTCCCGTTTTTAATTCCGGGATGGCCACCGTTACGCCTATTAAAGATTCATTACTGCTCAATTCACTGATGGTACCACTAAGGGTATATTTCTGTTGAGAAAAAGAATAGAGTGAAAATAAAAAGAAACCGAAAAGGACGGGCCAGTACCTATGCTGCATTAAAACTGTTTTGGATAAAAGTAAATAGAATATTTAAAGTCTGAATAAAGTTAATAATAAATAAAAAGGCCCAACATATACTGTTGGGCCTTAAATTATAGAGAATAGA
>JBFIGS010000149.1:0-6997 GCA_041602195.1 Sediminicola sp.
CTACAAATCCAAGTACATGGAGACCGTATGGTGGTTGCTAAAGCAAATCTACGATAAGGGCCTTATCTATAAAGGGTATACCATTCAACCCTATTCCCCTAAGGCAGGAACAGGACTAAGTTCACATGAGTTGAACCAACCAGGAACCTACCAAGATGTTACGGATACCACGGTAACCGCTCAATTTAAGGTATTAGAAGAAACACTGCCCAGTTCTATGAAGGGAATTGAGGGAGAATTGTTTTTCTTGGCTTGGACAACAACTCCGTGGACATTGCCTTCCAATACGGCTTTGACGGTTGGACCCAAGATAGAGTACGTTGTGGTAAAAACGTACAACCAGTACACTTTTGAACCTACGAATGTAGTGTTGGCAAAATCATTGGTGGCCAAACAATTTACAGGTAAGTTTGAAGAAGTGGAGACGTTGGAGGCTTGGTCCAATTACAAACAAGAAGATAAAAAAATTCCATTTTTGGTTCAAGGCTCCTATCTAGGAAAGGACCTGGAAGGAATCAGATATGAACAATTATTACCATATGCCCAGCCTTATCAAAATCCAGAGAACGCCTACAGGGTAATCACCGGGGATTTTGTGACCACAGAGGATGGTACCGGAATAGTGCACACAGCACCTACTTTTGGGGCAGATGATGCCTTGGTGGCTAAACAGGCGGTACCAGAAATTCCTCCAATGCTCGTATTGGATGATAATGGCAACCCGGTTCCACTTGTGGATTTACAAGGGAAATTTCGCTCGGAAATGGGGGAGTTTGCCGGTAAATACGTAAAGAACGAATATTACAATGAAGGAGAGGCACCAGAAAAATCTGTGGATGTTGAACTGGCGATTAAACTAAAAGAAGAAAACAAGGCCTTTAAGGTTGAAAAGTATGTCCATAGTTATCCTAACTGTTGGCGTACCGATAAGCCTATATTATATTACCCGTTGGATTCTTGGTTCATAAAGGTGACCGACATCAAAGATAAGATGTTCCAACTCAACCAGACCATCAACTGGAAGCCAAAAGCTACCGGAGAAGGTAGGTTTGGAAATTGGTTGGCCAATGCCAACGATTGGAACCTTTCCCGTTCCCGTTACTGGGGCATACCATTGCCTATTTGGAGGACGGAAGATGGAAAAGAAGAGATCATTATAGGTTCTGTGGCAGAATTGAAGTCGGAAATGGCCAAGGCCGTTGCGGCAGGGGTTTTGGAGAAAGATATTTTCGCAGAATTTGTTTCCGGCGATATGTCGGAAGAGAACTATGATAAGATAGATCTACATAAAAACATCGTGGATCAGATAACCCTGGTTTCCACTTCAGGAAAGCCAATGAGACGCGAGAGCGATCTTATAGATGTTTGGTTTGACAGTGGTTCCATGCCATATGCGCAATGGCACTATCCATTTGAAAATAAAGACTTAATAGACGAAGGAAAGACGTTTCCGGCAGATTTTATTGCGGAAGGTGTTGATCAGACCCGTGGTTGGTTTTATACGCTTCATGCCATAGCTACCATGGTTTTTGATTCTGTTGCCTATAAAAATGTGGTCTCCAATGGCCTTGTTTTGGATAAGGAAGGCAAAAAGATGTCGAAGCGTTTAGGAAATGCCGTAGATCCCTTTACAACGATGGAAGAACATGGGGCAGATGCCACCCGTTGGTATATGATTTCCAATGCCAATCCATGGGACAACCTTAAATTTGACATTGATGGAATTGCTGAGGTCAAACGCAAATTTTTCGGGACTCTTTACAATACTTATTCCTTTTTTGCACTTTATACCAACATAGACAAATTTAAGTACGAGGAGGCAGATATTCCTCTTAAAGAACGTCCAGAAATAGACCAATGGATTTTATCCGAACTGCATTCACTCATCAAAAAAGTGGATGAGGCCTATGCGGAATATGAGCCTACACGTGCCACCAGGGCCATTTCTGAATACGTTCAGGAAAACCTGAGCAACTGGTATGTACGTTTGAGCAGAAGGCGTTTCTGGAAGGGCGATTATCAGCAGGACAAAATTTCGGCTTACCAAACCTTGTATACCTGTTTGGTGACCATAGCTAAATTATCGGCGCCAGTGGCCCCATTTTTTATGGACCGACTTTATAAAGATTTAACGTCAGGCACCGAGAAAGAACTTTTTGAGAGTGTTCATTTAGCGAATTTTCCTACATTTGATGCGACAATGGTAAATCCTGAATTGGAAAGTAAGATGGCAAAGGCACAGACCATATCGTCCTTGGTGCTTTCCATACGTCAAAAGGAAAAAATAAAAGTGCGTCAACCTTTACAGAAAATAATGATTCCAGTATTGGATGATCGTCAGCGTGAGGAGATTGAAGCTGTTGCCGATCTTATCAAATCTGAAGTGAATGTTAAGGAAATTGAATTATTGGACGATGCATCCGGAGTTTTGGTAAAACAAATTAAGCCCAATTTTAAAACTTTGGGGCCAAAATTTGGGAAGGATATGAAGGCAATTGCAAGCGCTGTGGCCCAATTGGGACAGGAGGATATCCAAAAAATTGAGCAAGAGGGCGAAATATCATTACAAATTGAAAATAAAATCCTTATTTTACAGTTACAAGATGTAGAGATTTCTTCCCAAGACATAGAAGGTTGGCTTGTGGCCAGCTCAGGATCGTTAACAGTAGCCTTGGATGTAACCATTAACGAAACGCTTCGGAAGGAAGGAATAGCTAGGGAACTGGTTAATCGTATCCAGAATTTGAGAAAAGATTCAGGGTATGAGGTAACCGATAAAATTGATGTTAAATTATTGAAGGACGGATGTGTGGAATTGGCCGTGGCAAGTAATATAGATTATATTAAAACCGAAACCTTGACCGCAGAGCTTATTTTTGAAGAGAAATTGGAAAGTGGAACGGACATCTCCTTTGATCAAGTGAATACAAAATTGTTTATCCAAAAACATTAAAACTATGGCAGAAGATTTAAAAGTAAGATACTCAGATAAGGACCTAGAGGAGTTTAGAGTATTGATTGAGGAAAAAATGAGTAAAGCAAAAAGCCATTTGGAATTGCTTAAGAGTTCATATATGAATGATGGTAATAACGGTACAGATGATACCTCACCAACTTTCAAGGCATTTGAGGAAGGTTCCGAAACTATGAGCAAAGAGGCAAACACCCAATTGGCGATCCGTCAGGAGAAATTCATTAGGGATCTAAGAAATGCTTTACAGCGTATTGAGAACAAGACCTATGGTATTTGCAGGGTAACAGGAAAGCTCATTAATAAGGAGCGCTTAAAACTTGTACCCCATGCCACCTTGAGCATAGAGGCAAAAAATATGCAGAGTTAAATTAAAAACGCCTTTTTATTAAGGCGTTTTTTTATGACACCTATGAAGAATACCCTTTTAGTGTTCCTATTATTTTCATGCTGTTTCTTGAAGGCTCAAAAAACGGTGAAAAAGTCTATTATCGATCCTAAAACTTCCTTCATCCAAATAGATGCGGAAAATTGTTTTGAAGTGATTTTGCAAACCTCAAATTCCACAGACCTTATTGTAGATGCTGCCATGGACGGGGAATATAATCCCAATCTAATGGTCAATGTAAAACAAGAGGGCGCTACAATTTTTATCAGTGCCGGTTTTCAACCTAATTTCACAGTTCCGAATGACAAGCTAAGTGCACATAAGGTGGTTTCCATCGCCTTAAATATTAAAGTACCTAACTATAGTAATACCAAGGTGTTCGGAACAAGTTGCAATGTTGTTGCTAGTGGACGCTATCACAGTTTGGATGTTATTCTAAGTGATGGGAGATGTGAGCTGAACAATGTTGGAGAAAATTGTACTGTAAGAACCCAAAGTGGGGATATCTTCGTTTTCAGCAACAAGGCTTCCATCAATGCAACAAGTACCTATGGGAAGATTATCGAAGAACAGATTTCGACTGGAAATGATAATTTTAAATTACATACAGTTACAGGAGATATCCATCTCAAAAAAACCAAATAATATGTCTATTTTTGACGAAACCTAGAAACCACAGAATGAATTTAAAGAAGTCTATACTGCTAGTAGCAGTGATTTTATTGGTAGACCAACTGAGTAAAATTTACATCAAGACCCATTTTGTTTTGGGAGAATCAGTAACAGTTTTTAATTGGTTCAAAATATTGTTCATTGAAAATGAAGGGGCTGCTTGGGGTACCAAATTGAGTGATATTTTTCCAATTTCAGATGAATTGGGAAAATTGATTCTAACAGTATTCAGACTTTTTGCCATTCTAGGAATTGGGTATTGGTTATATGATACCATACAAAAGAAGGCCTCGAAAACATTGATTGTGGCTGTTTCACTAATCTTTGCAGGTGCACTTGGCAACATTATAGATTCCGTTTTTTACGGGGTTATCTTTGATGATAGCTTTAATCAGGTAGCTACCTTGTTTGCCCAGGATCCCTATGGTACCATCTTTCATGGCAAGGTTGTGGATATGCTATATTTTCCATTGGTAGACACCACTTGGCCCGACTGGGTGCCTGTAGTGGGAGGTAATAACTTTCGTTTTTTTGAACCAGTTTTTAATATTGCAGATACGACCATAAGCACGGGGGTCGGTATTTTAATTGTCTTCAATAAAAAAGCATTCGGTAAAAGGGAAGAAGCTCAGAACGAGTAAACCTTATTGGGGGTAATGCAATAATCCAAGGGGACGTCATCGGGTGCTATATCATCAATGCTTTCTTCTGCCTCAAAAAGGGAAAGTCCAATTTTGACGACATTAGGATTGCATTCCTTTAAGAAGATATCATAAAAGCCTTTTCCATAACCCACTCTATTGCCTTTGGTATCAAAAGCCAGTAAGGGTATAAAGACCACATCAATTTTATGGATTGGTACCTCAAGGCCATCCAAAGGTTCGGGAACGCCCCATTTATTAGGCTTTATAACGGTGCTGTCCGTGAGCAGAAAATGTTTGAGGTTTTGATCATCCGCCATTTTTGGAAGGACAACATTTTTATCCTTACCCTGTAAGATGGACAGTATATAACTGGTGTCTATCTCCTTCTTTTGGGTGATAGGAAGAAATAAGTGGTAAAAGGAAAAATTCCAGATTGGTAATGTAAGAAGGGTATTGGCTAATTGTAAACTTTGATCAGAAAGGTATTCCGTAGTTATGGAATTTCTAAGGGAGAGGATTTTTACCCGCAAATCTTTTTTCAACATTTTTGGTGATTGATTTAAGATTGCGCAAAATAGTTAAAATAATATGGAACTACTCCTTACTGGCAACTGCAAAATATATTTTAAAAAAAAGCATTAATATTAGATAAGTTCCAAGAGTGATAATGTAGTTTTCCATGTGTTGTACATTTTGTTCACGCTAAAAATAACTAAAAATTTCTAATTTCCTCCATGAAATGCATTTTTTTCCGATGAAATGCACTTTTTTTACAATTTTGTTAACGCTGGTTTAAGTGCTTTTTGTTTTATTTTTACTCTTTTATTGCTAATGTACTGAAAATAAATAAGTTACATAAAAGTTGATTCCATGTCTTATTAAACAAGATTGTTAAAAGTAACGATAAGTTTTTTAATATTTTCAGTAAAAAGAGTATTTGTTCTACGAAATATACTCCTAAAATGTCAATTAATAAGATTTTTGATAAAATATCACCTCCAAAAATGCGAAATAAATAGGTTGCAAGCTTCAAATAATCCCCATAACGACAGTTTTTCGCACCTCTAAGACTTTTTTTGATTTCCAATTGGAGTTTTAGCGGATTGGGTCAATAAGATAAAAACCGAGGGTATTTATATTCTATTGGAGTAGTTTATCTTTGTAAGGATCAATATGTAATATAAGGTGAAAGCCTATGTCGGAGATACCAATTAATGTTCTACTTACAACCCTGCCTTCGAGTCCCGGAGTCTACCAATTCTACGATAGTAATGATAAGATCCTATATGTTGGAAAGGCAAAGGATTTAAAGAAAAGGGTGTCCTCCTACTTTTCCAAAACCCATGAGATAGGTAAAACACGGGTATTGGTCAAGAAGATCAGGGATATAAAACATATTGTGGTAGCTACGGAGTCCGACGCCCTTTTGTTGGAGAACAACCTTATTAAAAAATACCAACCCCGTTATAACGTATTGCTGAAGGATGATAAGACCTATCCTTGGATTTGCATAAAAAATGAAAGGTTCCCGAGGATATTTCCCACGCGTAGGCACATCAAGGATGGTTCAGAGTATTTTGGGCCTTACACCAGTATGAAGACCGTAAAGACTTTGCTGGAGTTGATAAAGAGCGTGTATCCATTGCGCACCTGTAATTATGATCTGTCCCAAGAGAAAATTGAGGCGGGGAAATATAAAGTTTGCCTGGAATATCATTTAGGCAATTGCAAAGGGCCTTGTGAGGGCTACCAGACCCAGGAAGAGTACCACCAGGAAATTCAGGATATCAGGGAGATCATAAAAGGAAACTTTAAATCTTCTCTCCAGTATTTTAAAAATCAGATGAAGACCTATGCCGAGGAAATGAGGTTCGAAGAGGCGCAACAGATAAAAGAGAAAATAGATGTTTTGGAGAATTACGAGGTGAAGTCCACCATTGTTAATCCAAATATCAACAACGTGGATGTTTTCTCAATAGTTTCTGATGACCTATACGCCTATGTGAACTTTTTACAGATTTCCCATGGGTCCATTGTGCGATCCCATACGATGGAAATAAAGAAGAAATTGGACGAGGAAGATCAGGATCTTTTGGCTTTGGCCATCGTGGAAATCAGGCAACGTTTCAATTCTTTTTCCAGGGAGTTGTACGTTCCTTTTGAGGTAACCACGGAACCGGGACTAAAGATTACGATTCCGAAAATGGGGGATAAGAAGAAAATTTTAGAGCTATCCGAGCGTAATGCAAAATACTTTAGACAGGAAAGATTTAAGCAAGAGAAGATAATAGACCCCAACAGACATGCCAATAGGATTATGGC
>JBFIGS010000150.1:0-6870 GCA_041602195.1 Sediminicola sp.
ATTTTCTGATTTTACCACAAATTCATTCAACTCCTCAGGGTCTTCAATCTCACCCAATATTCTAATAGTCCGTCTTTGACCGCTGGTCTTTAAATTCCCAGCAGACATAGTAACGTTGCCATTTCTGATCGTATTCAAAACATCATCAAAACTAACCTTGGCGGCCATCATTTTATAGACATCTACCGCAATTTCAACCTCCTTGTCCTGGGCACCCCTAATATCCACTTGCTTTATTTCGGGCAAGTCTTCAATTTCATCCTGCATATGCTCCGCGAATTCCTTCAGCTTTTCCACGGGGTAATCCCCTGTAAAGTTGATGTTCATTATGGGGAACTGCTCTGAAAGGTTTAAGTCAAAAACATTGGGATCTACCTTGGCATTATTGAAAATGGGCCAGTCCTCGGTTGCTTTTTCACTATCTACTTCATCTTTTACCTTCTGTTTTGCCGCCTCAACCGTAATTTCTTCATCAAATTCTACGGTGATAATAGAATAATCCTCCTGTGAAGTAGAGGTTATCTCCACCAAATTGCTGATATTCTTTAGCTTATCCTCCAAGGGATCAGTTATTAAACGCTCAATGTCTTCAGCGGTATTACCAGGGTACAGCGTACTAATGTAAATTTTGGTTTCCTTAATTTCAGGAAAATCCTCCCTGGGCATGCCGAAATAGGAAGACAGCCCAATCCAAAGGAAGAGTCCTATCATAACATAGATTACACTAGGGTTTTCAATGGCCCAAGATGATAACCCGAATTCCTTATCAGCGTTTTTTTTCTGCTTGCTCATGGACTCTTAGTTTATGATTTTTACTTTTTGACCATCTTTAACGCTCCTGGCTCCTTCTTTGATCACTTGGTTTCCATCTTCTATTCCTGAGAGCACTTCAATGAAGGCCCCCTGGGTTTTCCCGGTTGTAATAATTCTTTTCTTTGCTATGGCCTCATTATCCGCATTTGGCTCCATGGCTATGTAGGCGTATTGCTCCCCTTCAGCATTTTCCGATATAATGCTCTGCGGAATCAAAATGGCTTTTTCGCTGGTGTAGTCGTTGATGCGTACTTTAGCCGTTAAATTTGGTTTTATATTCCCATTTTTGTTAGGTACGGGAATCTCCACACTAAAAGATCTGTTGCTAGGATTGATGAAATTTCCAGTCTGGCGGATCTTAGTGATTACACTATCCCCTAATACAGGAAAGAATACTTGCGCCTCTTTCCCTTTGGAGACACTGCCCAAATATGTTTCTGGAACTTCTACATCTATATACATATCGGAAAGGTTTACGATACGGAATACTTCTGATCCCGGCCCTGGCGAAACCACGGTGCCTTGGTCTTTGATCACATTGTCGATAATTCCTGAAAAGGGAGCTCTAATGGATGATTTTCCCAATTGACTTTGAAATTGTTTCACGGCATTTTGCTGTGCCTCGTAGTTGGATTTGGCTTGAAGGTATTGTATTTCTGAGCCTATTTTTTGATCCCATAATCGCTTTTGACGTTCGAAAGTAGTTTTTGCCAATTCTGCCTGTGTTTTTAGCTGTGCCAATTGACTTCCCATGCCGCCATCGTCGATGGTGGCCAAAAGCTGTCCTTTGCTCACCTGCTGGCCTTTTTGAACATATACCTTTTGCAACGTTCCTGCCATTTCTGGATAGATCAACACGTTTTGTTTGGTCATTACGTCGCCTTGTAATTCTAAAAAGTGGTCAAATTTTTGTTCCTCCGCTTTAACCGTAGTGACCAACGGTAATTTTTCGTCCAGGTTAAAGGTTGCGATCACAGAATCTAGAAGCTTTATTTCTTGATCTGTAATTTTTATTTGCTCCGAAAGTTCACTCTTTTTAGCTCTCATGGCTTCAACATCTCCAGCTTCTATAAGGCTGTCTACGGTCTGTTGGCCATTATTGCCACAAGCAGTAAGAATGAGGGCGGTTACAAGGATGTAATAGATTTTTTTCATTTTGAATTGTATTATAAATGGCTGTTTTCTGATAGATTTATTAGTTGTTGATAATGGTTTCCAGTTCGGTTTTCTTATTGATAACCCCTACCATGGATTGCAGATATTCCTGCTGGGCAGTGTACAGTTGTGTTTGAGCCTGTCTAAGTTCAAAACTGGAGGCCAACCCTTCAAAGTATTTGATCTGGTTCTTCTGTTCTATGCGTTCCGCCAATGCCAAATTAGCTTTGGAAGTGTCATATTGTTCTATGGAAAAAAGGTACTCACTTTTGGCATTTTCCAATTGTAGGCGGATATTTTCTTTGGCTTCCTCTAACTGGTTTTTCGCCTTATCAAGGGCAATTTTGGCCCTTGCAGTAGTAGCACTTCTTTTAAAGGAACTGAAAATAGGAATACTTAGGTCAAATCCAAGTATCGAAGAATCGAACCATTGTTGATCCCCATTAAAAAAATCAAAATTCTGACTAAAAGCTGTGGAGCCGTAATTTATAAAAGCATTTAAGGTGGGCAAGGCTCTGCTTTTGGCCAGCTTCAGTTCAAAAAAGCGTTGTTCGTTGAGGTTATAGGCCAATTTGTAATCTACGTTGTTTTCCATGGTCAACTCTTGATCCAGTAACCTTAGGTCCATTTCTTTTTGGGTAAGTTGATCAAGGTCTTCCTTTAAAAGCGTGGGTGTTGTGATGTCCAGGCCCATCACCAAATTTAACATTTGAAGGGTCAGTTTTTCTAAACGACGAGCATTGCGCAATTGGTTCTCTACGGAAGAAAGGGTGATCTGTAATTGGTCCACACTCTCCTCATCTCCCAAGCCATTTTCAAATATTTTTTTGGTTTCGTAAAGGTTTTTGTCAAGGGTTTCCCTGTTTTTCTCGAAGATAGCAACGCTTTCTTTGGCAAGAAGTACATTACCGTAAGCCTCAACCACGGCTTTTCGGACTTCAAGATCTGTTTTTTCCTTATTGTTGGCACTGTAACTGATAAACGCTTTTGAAGCCTGCACACCTACAATATAGGACCCGTCAAAAATTTGTTGTTTTAATGTTGCCGTGGCACTTGCCGTTTGTTGTTGTCCAAAGATAATGGGAGTGAATGTACCAGGTTCACCACCAAAAAACTCCGCAGGAATAAGGGATACCGGTTGCTTCAATTGATTTTGGTAGCTCACTGCCCCTTCTATTTGGGGAAGTCCCCCAGCAATGGTCTCCCACTTTTGTTTTTGTGCATCTATGATATCCTTGTTCGCATTAATCGCCTTATAGTTATTTTCTAAGGCATAGGCCACTGCTTCCTCAAGTGAAAAACTTGGTGGTGCTTGCTCTTGTGCAAAGGCCGTGAAGCTTAGGATTATTGCTAAGGAGGTTAGTATAATCTGTTTCATTTATTCGTAATTTGAATTGATTAAAGCATTTAGTATTTTCCTGCCCTTAGGTGTGACAATTCCGCGTAGATGGTATTCCAAAAAATCGTCCATTAGAAGGTTGATGGGAAATTGATCTGACGGGAAAATTTCCTGGTCTTTTAGACTGGTAACACCAGAGAAATATATCCTACCTATAAAGTCCACGTTGATGTTTTCACGGTAAATTCCTTCTCCAACTCCTTTTTTTATATTGTCAACAATGCAATCTTCCATAATCTGGAATTGCTTTTTTCTTAGGGCAATAAAAATTTTGGGGTAGTACTTCTGTAACTGATATTCCGTGGAGCCCCTTTCGTCATGCAAATGGACCATGACCATTTTTTTGATCTCGTAAAGTTCTTCAATGGGATTTTTTTTAAGAACTCTAATACAGTTGATGTTTTCTGCTATTTTATGGAAGATGTACATGGTACATTCTTCGACTAAATCGGTCTTGTTATTGAAATGGATGTAAATAGTCTTTTTTGAAATCCCCATTTCATGGGCAATATCATCCATGGTGACGCTCTTGAATCCTAGTTTCAAGAACAATTCGGACGATTTTTCTAAGATTGTTTCTCTCATAATTGGCTGCAAATATAGTTATGGAAACTTTAAAAACAAAAAAAGTTTCCAAAGTTTCACATGGATTTAAACAAAACGAAGGCAAGGCACTCTTCTTAATCGCCCTTAAGTATGTGTCAATTTATTGTTTTGGCGTATTTTTGGACAAAAATTGCATTAATGCTCACCATAGATCAATACCGTTCAGAATTCATCAAATATTTAGAGGCCAAAACTACTACCAGGGAACCCGAAAATTTATATGCTCCTATCAGCTATATTTTAGGCTTGGGTGGTAAGCGTTTGCGACCTGTTTTAACCTTGATGACTGCAGATATTTTTGGGAAAGATTACAAGGAAGCCATGGATGCAGCTTTGGCGGTGGAGGTTTTTCATAATTTTTCATTGGTTCATGACGATATCATGGACGATGCCCCGTTGCGAAGGGGAAAAGTTACGGTGCATGAAAAGTGGGACATAAATACGGGGATCCTTTCTGGAGATGCTATGCTCATCAGTGCCATTCAATATTTTGAACGGTACGAGGGACAGGTTTATAAGGATCTTTTAAAATTGTTCAGTAAAACGGCACTGGAGGTATGTGAGGGACAACAGTATGATGTAGATTTTGAGGACAGGGAAGATGTGACGATCCCTGAATATATTAAGATGATTGAATATAAAACAGCGGTACTGGTTGCTGCTGCCATGAAAATGGGCGCCATTATTGCAGGAGCCTCCTTGGAATCCCAGCATGCCATATATGAATTTGGCAGGTATTTGGGAATTGCTTTTCAATTGCAAGATGATTATTTAGATGCTTTTGGAGACCCCAAGACATTTGGTAAACAGGTAGGGGGTGATATTATAGAAAATAAAAAAACATTCTTATACCTCAAGTCGTTGGAAATGGCAACGCCCCAACAAGCCCAAGAACTGTCTCATTTGTTTTCCATAAAGCCAAAGGATGCTACTGCAAAGATCCATACGGTAAAGGAAGTGTTTTTGGAAAGTACTGCAGCCCAACAGACCAAGGATGAGATCGAAAAATACACCAACAATGCATTTGCTGTACTGGATAAATTAGATATTGCTTCAGAAAAGAAAGAAATTCTTCACCGTTTTGGGGAAAGCCTCATGAAGCGTAAAGTTTAGAATGTTAATTATTTTAATCGGTTCAATCCTTTTTTAGGACGCTTTTGGTCATATCAAAAGCTAGGGCGATGTAGGTATTGTTGTTGTATTCAAATTCGTCTACTATCTGCCACCCTAATTTTTGGGTATGTGCCCGTTCTGAAATCACGTTTATTTTATTGATGAATGTTATACTGATGTGATATTTCTCAACAAAGACGAGACGCATGGCTTCAAAAATCTGATTGATAATTCCTTGGCCTCGATAGTCCTTATGGATGCATATGGGTCCGTATTGAAAACTGTTTTCTGTGGTGACTGGAATATTTCCAAAGTAAAGTTGTGGAAATCTTGAAGTCATAACATTGAATATTTCCCACTGTGAAAAATAGTTCCAACTCCCTGCAAACACATAGGCTATCACACTTCCTTGTTCATTAAGGCATACAAATAGCCCTTTTTGTTCAATGATATTCTCAATTTGATCTTTGGTAAAAGGGGTGGTCACAAACCCATTTTTTAATTCTACTTCAGACAAATATTTGTATAGATTCTGTCCTTGAAGTTCAAGGACCCCGGAAATATCAGAGGAATTACCTAATCGTGTTTGTATCATAGGTTGATGAGATTTTTATTGGCCGTCCTTAAAATAACCTTCTGAGAAGGGCTTTGGTAAAGTCAGCAATAGGGCAGGCCGTAATAATTTTTAGGTCCTCCCAAATAGTAGTCTCTTCATCAAGAAACTTGAAAATTAGTTGTGGAGACCTATTTTTAAAAAGCTGTCCAAAAATTAATTCGCCTTTGCTATTGTCATTAGCTAGGATATCCAATAATAGTAGGTCATAGTACCAAAATCGGTCTTTTTTGGAGAAATAGTGCAATGGTTTGTCCTGTTTAAGAAAAGAAACCAAGTGCTTTGTCTTTTTCCAAGCGTATCTAAAAGTGTACCCAGAACTGGGTTTTGCCCACCCGCCTGCCATACCAATATGGAGAAGGTTCTTGCTGTTAAAGACATTAAAATCAAAACAGGTCATTGGTATGTTCCCCTTTTCTTTTTCTAAGATCGAATACGATCCACATTGTAATTTATTTTGTAAATAGGAGGCTATGGCCTCCTCGTATTCCACTTCAGGAAGCAAGTTTTTGGAAAATAGGGTATACTCTACCAAGGCTTCGGTTTCTGAAAACGGTAAAACGTACATAAAGCGGGTATTCCCTTTTTGGGGAATGGAGAAATCCATAAATGTAGCTTGGTCCATATCAAAAACGGGTTTTTCCGTTTTAACGAACCATCCAATGAAGTGCTGCTGTAATAACGGGTACTTGGTCTGTGTCTTCAATACCTGGTAATCCAAGATACTATTAAATACCTTTTTGGCAGAATAAGTGCTACTCTCTGTCTTAACCAAAACTTCCTGATCTAGGTCTTCTATATGCAGTACCTTATCCGTTTTGAACGCAATATTAGGATAAGCAGCTATTTTGGTCTTATATGAGGAATAAAAATCTATGCCCCGGATCATTTTATAGGAATATGGGGCAATGTTCAATTTGGCGTCAAAGGTTGGGCCACCAAAATAGATGTGGTCCCATGTTTTGTGCAGGATTGTATCAAAATCTCCTGTGCCGTTCTCCCAAAAGCACCAAGTCCTGTCATTATTGTTCTTGGAGTCTTTGTCTAACAATAAGATGGATTTATCTTTAAAAAAAGGATCCTTTCCTAGTGCTTCGGCAAGCATTAATCCGCCTGCTCCAGCCCCAATAATAATATAGTCATATGTTGCCATGGATGGGGTTGCTATCGA
>JBFIGS010000151.1:0-6850 GCA_041602195.1 Sediminicola sp.
AGAATGTAGAGTTAGATATGATTTAGAAATAAAAAAGACCGCTATAAGCGGTCTTTTCATTGTCGTCCTACTCAAATAATTAAGCTTCTGATGATTTGGAGACTGCCAAACCATATATTACAAGGCCAAAGCCAATTTTGTTGATAGCATCACCTATGTTGTAGATAACATCAAGGTTTAGACCTCCAAAGATTCCATCATACCATCCTGGCGTTCCGGCCATATAACCAATAGGATAGATAGCCCATCCTACCAATACAAACCAGCATAACGTTTTGTGTGCTTTTAAAACGGCTCCACCTGCTGATTCTGCCAATTTTTTTGCTTGACCTAACCAAATGTCATAGACAATTACGAAATAAGCGATTCCGGATATTAGACCCCAAATCTGCGCTTGATCCCTGTATACGGCTTCTCCCAAGTATCCAGTAACCAACATTACTACGGATAGGAAAATCAATCGCCACATTAGGGATTTCTTCGCTCCCGCAACTTTTAAAATTAAAAAGAATTCTACGCACATTAATGGCACCGTAAGTATCCAATCTACATATCGAAAGAAAGTAGGGGATTCTTCAAAAGCTGCCCAATAGTCACGCATGTACCAGTAGTGCACTGCTGCGATAAAAGTAATTAATCCTGAAACCAGGATTGAGGTTCTCCATTTTTTGTCGAAGCTGCCCATAGATAGGAAGAAAAAAGCAGAAGCTGCCATCATGGCCATACAGCCTACAAAAAAGGTAAAACCAACGTAATCATCTGGAGCGAGTTTTGCTACCAAAGGAATTGAAGCTAAAAAGTTTTGCATAATTAAATAGTTTTATAAGTTTTTGTTTAATTAATTTGACGTAAATTTAAACAAAATACATATTGCTATTTGTTATATTTTTGTGAAAAATGAAAAATAAAGGCGTTGTTTTTAAGAATTTGGACAGTTTTATTGTCGTAACTACCTTTCTTTTCCTCTGGATTGCCATAAATTTTGGGAAAAATGTAGAGGATATGGTGGCCTATTTTTTAATTCTGACTTTCGGGATCCTACATGGTGCGAATGATTTAAAATTGATACAAACCTCCAATTCAAAAGCAAAAAAGAAGTATAGTTTTTTAAAGGTTGCCTCTTACTATGTGCTTTTCCTTTTGATTTGTGCCTCTCTATTTTATTTCTTGCCGAGTTTAGCGCTCTTAGCTTTTGTCTTATTTAGTGGGTATCATTTTGGGGAGCAACATTGGAATTCAAAATTTAAAAGTGAATCTGGCACAACCATATGGTTCTACAGCAGCTATGGTCTAGTTGTTCTTTCCTTATTGTTCGTCTCACAGGCAGCGGTTGTCAACGTTGTCATTCAAAATATTACGGGTTACGCAATACCACCAAAGTATTATACCTATTTACTGTTTTTTAGCGGAGGGTTATTTGCGGCCTTGTACATCTTGCTTACCAAGAATAACAAGATGGTCAGTAATTGGGTTAAGGAAATATTTTATTTGGCCTTATTTTTAATAGTATTTAAAACGGCATCTCTTCTATGGTCCTTCGCCATCTACTTTATATTGTGGCACTCATTGCCATCATTGGTTGATCAAATTGGATTTTTATATGGAGATGTTACCAAAAAGAGTATAAAACTTTATTTGAAAACATCTTTTATATATTGGGCCATTTCCGTGATTGGACTTGCCTTATTGTATCTTATAATTGGGAGGGAAAGTGACACTTTTCAGCCTGTATTATTCTCCTTTCTTGCCGCCATTACCTTTCCTCATGTTTTGGTAATGATAAGATTTTATAAATAATAGTAATACTATCAGTTGATTGGATCTTTGTGATTTGTAATCCTTTATAGATTGAATCTCCCTGAAATTGTGGTCCAATTGGTGTTGGTCTATTTGGCAGTTATATTCTATCCTATCAGCCCATTGGTAATGCTAAAACGGTTACCTCCACGAATAAAGTAACTAGTCTTACAGCAAATTCCTCGAATTTAACAAAGGCTAAAGGGAGTGGCAAATATTTACTTCCGGACAAAAAAACCAATAATTACATTCGGAAGGCTGTTTTTTTTTGTGCAATTGAACATTACAATATTCTTAGGGAATATGGAATGGGGATTATCTATGAAATTTATGCGGTTGCCGTTGAGAATTATGTGGTGACCCAAGCTACTTGTCAAATTGAATAATAGGAGCTAAATGTCATAATTGGGAAGAATTAAAAACTCAATCTAAAGCTGACATTAGGCGTAATTCCCAAGGAGACACTTTCTATAGTTTGTATTTGGTTATCGTCGTTTAACCTGTAATAGGTGTTCAAAACATTTCTTTTGTTCAAAAGGTTAAGTATAGATGCGCCAACCGATGCCTTTACCTTGTTCCCCATCTCAAAAGCATAGATAACAGAGGCATCCGCTCTTAGGTAGTCTGGCAGTCTACTACTGTTGTTCTCTTGGTAATTGATGGTATTGGGAAAGGTTGTCCTGTCAATGCCATTGTCGCCTTCCTGAGGTTGCGTATAAGGTTTCCCGGTCCTGTAATTTAGGCCAATCCCCAATTTAAGTCCCTCGTAGGTATACGTTCCTGCAAAAGTAACGGTGTGCCTTATGTCCAAATTGTTGGGGAATGTATTTGGGGTAATGTCTTCAAAGGTATAATTGTTGAGGTTGTAGGCATAACTCAACCAGGTGCTAAAGGTGTTTGTTTTTTTATTGATCAAAAATTCGACCCCCTTTACATCATATTTTCCAATCTCTCCATTGAATTGATTTTGGTTTTGGAAGCCCTGTGTTGAGGTACTGATACCATTGACCTCCTTGTAAAAACCTTGAAGCCCCACATACCAACTTTTATCATCATAATTGAACCCAATCGATCCTTGTTTACTTTTGGTAATTGGCAGTTCATCGTTGTCGGATAAGATCCATCGGTTTTTTTCAATTCCTAAAAAATTTTGTTCCAGATCGATAATCTGATTGGTGGCTTGATTTTTAAACTCCCCTAAAATCTCTCCATTGAAATGTTTGGTAAAATTATAGGTAAGGCTTAATCGTGGTTCCAGGATCCACTCTTTAAAAGTGTTTAGGTTCTCCAAATAATTTAATCGACCCCCAATCCTACTATTAAATTTATTATTTAAAGAATTATAACTGAGTTCCGAGAATACCGAATGTTGCCTGAGAACTCCCTTGATGTTGCTTTTAAAAGCCGGTTGGGTCACATTGGTGAAATTGATGATGCCAACTTCTGTGAAAGCGTACCCATTGAGCATGCTAATGGTTTTGGAAAACTCATATCGGGTGTTGAGCTTAACAGCCGTTTCCAGTACTTGATTGTTTTGAAACAGTTGCTGATTGCCATTATCCGTACTATTTCTGGCATCTAAATTATATCTAGTATAATACATATTTAGATCGGTGGAAAAATTAGATGTCCAGGTACTTTCCAGATGACCTCCAAAAGAAATATTGTTTTGATCAAGGCCGCTTCGTGAAGATTGAGCGCTGTCCTTTGCCGTTTCCGTATATAAAAGATCGTTTTTGATATTGATAAAGCTCAGCCTCACTTTTTGGTTTTTATTTAGATCGTAGAGTATCTTACCTGAAATATCATAAAAATAAAAGTCCTCTTCCCTAATGATATCTGCATCCGTTGATTGGGAATTGTTATCCTTAATTTTGGTATCCTGAAAAGCTTTGTCGAAAAATCGACTATAAGTTGGGGTATTTAAAAAGTCGGTTACCGAACGTCTGGCAGAAACTTGAAATGCCAACTTTCTACTTAAAGGCACATGGGCATAAACATCGCCACTGATTAAGTTAAACCCTGCACCCCCAAAAAATGACTCGTGGATGTTGTTCTGGGATTCCATATTTATGATACTGCTGACACCACCCCCATATTGGGCGCTAGTGCCGTTTTTGATGATGGTCACCTTATCTGTGAGATAAGGGTTAAAGGCCGAGATCAATCCAAAAAAGTGGCCTGACTGGTACATTTTTATTCCATCCCATAAGATTAAGTTTTGGTCATTGGTGCCGCCTCTTACGTTGATGTCGGAGACCGTTTCATCAATACTTTTAATTCCCGGTAGGGCCTGGACGGTTTGCAGTACATCGGGCTCTATGAGTCCGGGGAGAATCCCAAAATCGTCTATGGTCAATAATATACTACCATCCCTTTGTTGGCTCAGCCCTGTGGTCAGAAGCTTAAATAGGATTACCTCATCCAATTCTTCATAATTGGGTATCAATAATATTTGTTGGCAGGGGGAAGGGTTTACCAATTCCTCAGCCCTAATGTATCTTGTTTTATACCCTAAAAACCGTATTCTCAAGGTGGCTTGTCTGGGGATATTCTCCAATTTAAAGGAACCTTCAAAATTGGTAACTATGGCAATACTGCTTCCCAATACTTCAATGGTAGCACCGGGGATAGAGTTAGCTTCAAAATTATCGAGCACTTGGGCACAAATATCCACAGTGGTGCTCTTGTATAGGGTATAGTATCGCTCGCTCAGTTTCTTGACCTGTAACTGAGTAAGGTTTTGGATGCCCGTTACTATTTCCGATAGATCGTTACTCTGTATTGGGGAGATCGATAAATCTTGGATATCCTCATCTACATAAGAGAACTTGACATTAAAAGAGGCTTCCAAAGATTGGATATAATCTATAAGGGGTATAGAAACAACCTTGCTGTTTTGCGCCTTGGTCGCCAAGGTGAAAAACAGCAGGAGCAAAAAAGTGGTATGTAGAATTTTATGGTGTTTCTTCAGCATAGAACACGACTTTATTCCCGTCCAGTTTTTTGAACTGGATATTGACAGGAACACTTATACTTTCTAACGCTAAATCTATATCTGTATTACTAAAAGTACCTGTAAATAATTGGGTGGTGTCGATATCCTTTACTTCAACAGTTACATTGTATTGTCTTTCAAACTCGTCCAGCACATAGGAAAGCGGAATACTTTTAAAATTACTTTCGTTGTTCATCCAATAAGGCAAAGTGGTTGTTGGTGCAATGGTAGGTCTTACCTCTCCATTGATGGCCAAAAACGAAGATCCGGCAGGAACCTTGAATTCCTTGTTCTGGAAGGTTACACTCACGAGTCCTTCAAAGCAGGTCACTTCAAAAAGTCCTTTTCTATTTTCTACATTAAACTGGGTTCCCAATACTGCAACAGTACCTTCAGGGGTGGTAACGGTAAATCGTTTTCCTTTGGCCACCTTAAAGAAGGCCTCACCTTTTAGGGATACATTCCGCTTTTTGTCCCATTTCTTTTTGCTGTAGGAAACTTCGGAATCGGCATTCAATACAATTTCAGATGCATCGGGTAAAATTACTTCTGCACGCTCCGCATATTGCGTTGATATAGTTTCGTCCAAGGAATTGAAGTAAAAGATAGAAGCAACAGCAATAACGGCAATGGCGGCCGCAACCCGCATCAATTTTGTAAAGGGGCGCAATTGGATAACCTTCGATTTGGACGATTCCCTCTTGTTCTTAAGGGAGGCCCATACCTGATCAGCATCAAATTTTGGAGCCTCCAATTTACTGGAAACCTCCTTTAACCTCTGATAAGAAGCATACTCGGCAGATTTTTTAAATTCTGCCAACTCCTCCTCAGTGAGTTCGTTATTGAGCCATTTTGCTAAGTAATTTTCTTGCATCTTACTGTTCTTTTCATAATTGTAACAACCAAAAAAATAAAAACCCTACTTTTTAATTGAAATATTTTATCTCTAAAAGGATAAAGTATGACTGAATTGAAAATTCAATACCCCTAAAAGCTATCCTACCTTAACCATAATCATTAATGCCTCCCTAAATGCCTTCAATTTGTTCACGCAATGTTTTTAATGCCAAATGCATCCGTTTTTCTATGGCCTTGACACTTACATTTTCCATTTCTGCTATTTCTGCATATTTCTTCCCATCTATCCTATTCAATAAAAACGTGGTGCGTTGGTTATCTGGTAAACTGTTCAAAGCACGGTCCAATTTTTCCTGATATTGTTTTTCCTCCAACAAAAATTCTGGCGACTCATGGGAAACCTCCAAACTCTTATCGGCATATTTTAAACGGACCTTTTCGGCCTTGATCACATTAAGGTAAAGATTGTTGGCAACGGTATAAACATAAGATTTGGCTTTCTCCGGTGCTACCTTGGCACAATTTTCCCAAAGTTTTATAAAAGCCTCTTGTACGGCATCATATGCTTTTTCCTCATTTCCGAACTTATAATATATATAGTTAAAAACCGTTTTAGAATTGGCGTTAAAGAGGGCGCTATAGACCTCTTCTTTGCAAACATTGTTTTTGTTGTCCGTATCCAAGCGTATTAATTTTTTTCAAAGATATTTTAAAAAAAATTAAAAATCGGGTAGGGTTTTCTATAAGTGGGTTGTTCTATAGTTATAACACCAAATTAAATCCAAACATTATGAAAAAGTTTTTTAGTTATCTAATGTATGCCGGCCTACTGGTATTTGCTATAAACTTCACCTCATGTCAAGATGAGTTTGAAGAATTACCACAAGGAAATAATCAAGAGGCTATTGCAGCCAGTTCAGCTACTGCTAATTTAGTGGAGCGTACATCTTCAAATGATGGATCCTATGATAATATTGTTGATGGTTCTAGTTGTATTGCCATCCAATTTCCCTATACTGTAGAAGTGGCAGGAATCCAATTGACCATAGACTCCAAAGCAGATCTGAGATTGATCGAAGAAATATTCGATTCTGTTGATGGGGATGAGGATTTCTTGGAAATTTTATTTCCTATTACAATTACCCTTGCGGATTATACCGAAGTGGTGATCAACAATAAAGAGGATCTACGTGAAAT
>JBFIGS010000152.1:0-6791 GCA_041602195.1 Sediminicola sp.
GTTTGGTTGGTAGTGGTCTTATTCAAGAACCACTCGTTCGTATTGCCTTTCTGTCTATAACGTATAGTATATTCTGGAACATCCGTAGAAAAATCGTCCCAAAAAATATTGGCATTGGTACTGCCTTTAACCTCATGGTTTATAGCACTTGGTAAGCTACATACTCCAGCATAGCTGAAAGAATATATTTCGCTATACCCCTGGTTTTTAAAGAGTCCTATTTCTTCCGTTCCCTGCTTGGCCTTGGCCTGTACACGCCATGCATAATTTTTATTGGAAAGAAACAAAGGATCATACGGACCATACACATAGGTGGTGGCCGAAGTAGTGGTCTGAAAAATAGGGGGCGAACTCAAAAAGGCAGCTTGTGGATCCACATAGTTATCCCAGATCTCCACAATACTGAGTTCATACTCCACATTGCTCACATTAAGCTGCCTTGGCGTCCATTGGAACACTATATTCTGTGGATTGCGCTCTTCTATATTGGTTTTGTTATAGGGGGATACCAAAAACGGGGGTTCGTTCTGAAAGATAATGGTCGTGGCACAGCTTTTTTGTGACAAGCGGTTATCGGACAAGACATCTATTATTTCAAAACAAAACTGATAAGCCCCTTCCGGAAGAGCCCGCCCATAGACATTGGGTGAGAGGCCTGTAATATTTTCAAACCTAAAATAAGGCGCCAATTCCATATTGGTAAGGGTTAGGGGGATCCCGCCTTCCAAAAAGAGTGTTGGCGCCCCAACTACAATATCGTTACTCTGAAAAGTAATCCCATTGCCCTGGAAATAGACTTTTAGCCTGACTTCCCTATTGGTTATGGTAAAATCATTGAGCACTACCTGGACCCGTAACGGACTACTACTAGTACTGGCATCTGCATAACTGCTGAAATAAATGGGCGCAGGGGGAATAGCCTGCGGAATTACCTGTACAGGAAAAGATTGGGCCGATACTAAAGAATAATTTCCAAGCGCCAATAAAACCCATAAAACGAAAAAACGGAACAAGTTTATCCTTCCCCAGGGAAGTTGAAAAACCTTCCTAAAGATGAATGAACATAATCCTATAAGACAGTGTAATAGTCTCTTCATCCGCTAATTTTTGTTAATGTATTTCAATTCAAAAGTCTCTGGATTTACCGTATTGAGCGACTTTTTATAATAAAAATCTATGATTTCATTTTCCAAGAGCTCTTCCAAGCGTTCCATATCCGCATTGACATCAAAATCCTTGTAAGCTCTAGAGGCCATAATCTCTTTGAATTCCTTTAAATCCCCTATCGGCTGGACTACAACTTCCATCCCCACGAATTCCGAAAACTGCTGTTGCATCCATCGGTGTCCCACCAATTTCTCCAATCGGATTTGCTGATCCTTCAATAGACTTTTATAGGCATTTTCCAATTCCTGATCTTCCGATATTAAAATCTCTTTATTGTGCATCGGATGCTGGTCGACTTTTAATTTCTGGTCTACAAATAGTTGCTCTAAAACCACATCCATTTTCCGCATGTCGCGTTTTATTTTTTGAATAGCACTGAAAAGCGCTTCGTTATAAACCGCTTGAAAATCCCCATATTCATATAACGCTTCCAAAAAAATAAGCGCATTTTCCTTGTAGTCTTCTTCCTTTTCTTGTTTTTTAACAATCGTCAAGAGCATCACTAGTTCTTCTTTTTTGAATGATGGAATAGAAGAAAACTGACTACTTCCAAAAACGGTGGACAGCTGATTGTTGATATTGGGAATGGTACCGCTATAGACTACATTTCTATACCTAAAGCTGATGGTATTCTCATTGGCATAGGCGCTGCGTCCACGAAGGTCAAGGTTGAGTTTAAAATTATCAAAGGCATAGCTATACCCAAAAGTGATAGTGACATCGGAGGTATTTGCCTTGGTTGCGTTTCTAAATAGCGTAAGTACATTAAGACTCAAATTATGTTTTTGGAGCCACACATAATTACTGCCCAATCTGAAATTATAAACACTGCCCTGTTGCTCTCCGTTATTAAAAGAAGTGTTATAGGAACTGGAGAAGTTGGTGCGTAATTTCTTTTCAAAAAACTGTTTCCCAACAGCCAGCGTTGGTCCAACCGTAAGGTTTTCATCTTCCCCTATGGTATTATAGGAGGTGTTTGCCGCTAGAGAAATACTCAGCGCCTCTTGGGGATAGCTCAAGGTATAGGCCGCCGTACCATTATAAAAAGTGGAAAGTCCACCTTCAATGGTCTCCCCTTCTTGTTGGTTGTTGGAATTCTGATAGACCAAGTTTAAATTGGTGGTATGTTGTTTTGTTTCGGTCTGCTTTAGGATGTAATTGATGCCCAAACTGGCATTCTGTGAAATTTGCCGGTAGTTGAGCGTGTCCACATTGTCAAACTGACCCACTTGATTGATATAATCAAATTGGTCACGGATGTTGGTGTACGACTGAAAGTTGGAATATGACCCGTTTAGACCCAAGCGATCTGAAGCTGTATAATTTACATTAATGGCGGTAACAATCCGCTGCTGGTCCGAAGATTTGGAATTGTCCAAATTATCTTGTTGCACCCCCGCATTTAGACTCAGATTAACCTTTCCATCAAATATGGTCTGGTTAGCATTGACCGTAATGTTCTCGAGATCATTGTTGAAAAAATAAGCCCCAAATGTCCTATAATCCGGATCTATGCGCTCATACCCCGCGCCCAAAGATCCATTCCCTGCGGGATAATTGAAGGAAGCGTTTAACGCATTGTAATAATTGGTG
Source organism: Sediminicola sp. (assembly GCA_041602195.1). GTDB lineage: Bacteria > Bacteroidota > Bacteroidia > Flavobacteriales > Flavobacteriaceae > Sediminicola. Next base: position 2,761 of record JBFIGS010000152.1, read on the forward strand.
CTTATATTTTCATTTAGGACAAAGGACAATAACCCTTTTTCGGTTCTTTCTTCGGTTAATCTGTTATCTTCCGTTACTCCTGAAATGGCGTATTCTATTCGAATTTGGGCCTTCTCAAAAACCTTGAACTCAGACTCAAAAGAAAGCACGGCATTTTCTTTTGGTGCTAATCCCAATTCAACGGGTATCGAATTCTCCAGGGAAGTTTCTTCGTCTTTAGCTTTAAAAAAAATGAGCCCTAATTTTACTTTCTCAAACTCATAGGCCGTTTTTAAACCGTAACCCATACGTTGGTAGGCCGTAAGACCTTGAGGTGCTTCTGGATTATATTCTGTGGCTCTGAGAAACCGTCCGTACATTGCACTGATCTGAAAAGGACCTTCCGGAGTAAGATCTACCCCTGCTCCTGTAAATTGATGTCCACTTAAAGTATAGGGAGAAAAGGTCATGCCCACATCCCCAATGTGGGCAGCAACCCATTTATAGGAAGGATTGAAACTAAACCTATTGAATTTAAAGGGATTCGGAAAATCGAATTCCTGATTGGAATAGGTAAATGATAAAGGAACACTATACAAACCTGCAATATTAAAATTTAAATTACCTGTTAGGTAATACGTCAATGCTTGCCTATTGGCAGCACCATCATAATAGACCGCATTTGCGGCTATACCTCCATTGTACCTCAAGAATTTTTCCTTCCCCAATTGGTCAAAATTCACAGATTGGGAAAAGGCTATTCCACAGCACATAAAAAAGGGAACAAAATATTTTAACAACGAAAATTTTCTTAAAAACTTAAATATAAGTTAAAATTATAAAATAGAGGAATATTTTCGATAAACAGTTATGGATTATTCCAATACGCCTAACACTTAAATCCAAAGCTATTGAACCTATCGCGAGCTATTTATGACTCATATGCGCCAATGTAACTTTCTTTAAAAAATAGAAAATTTGCAACGTTTTTTAACTTATTTGATTAAATCAACATAGAAGATGGTAGTACAACGATTATTTGGACCGTTGAGGGCAGTGGATGTAATATGGATGCAATTATGATCTAATTTTGACAAGAGAACAACTATAAAACCCTAAATCATGAAAAAACAATACTTTTTACTAATCGCTATTTTTTCTTTACTAATTACTGGATGTGGCAAGGACGATGCAACCGAAGTTATCCTGGCCAAAAATGTATTTGCATTAAGTCCAGTTTCCAATTCAAATATTTCTGGGAACGTTTCATTTGTAAAATATGAAGACGGAAGAACTGAAGTTATCTTGCAGATCAATAACTCTTCAAAAGATATTCACCCGGCCTTTATTTACATGAATAGCCTTGCTGAAGGTGGACCTGTAGCTTTGACTTTAGCACCTATTGAGTGCGATTGTGAAGAAAGCATTACCGTTGTTTCCAAATTGGACAATGGAACCCCTATTACCTATGAGCAATTGATCAATTTTGACGGTCACCTTAAAATTCACCAGAACAGTGATCATTTAGAGATTGTAATAGCCCAAGGAAATATTGGTCTTAATGCAAAATAAGAATATTCAATTATTACCATTTTATAAGGAAACCCTGACCAGTAGGTCAGGGTTTTTTAATGCCCTTCTCTTAGATGTCAGTTAGCAGCTAATTTATTATTTAGTTATTTTCAATTCAACTACTGTTTCTATCTAGAAAGATCAAATTGCTTTCCTTACCTTTAATTTGGAATTGATCAAGAATGAAGAAAAAAATTGTCCGTGTTTTTCTACTTTTAGCTACCGCCATTATATTGGTGTTGTTCATCAGTACTTTTTCAATCCAACTCTTTACGTCAGGAAAAACATTTTACACCCTGAACAGCATTCCCAAAAACAAGGTAGGTTTGATACTGGGCACGTCTAAGCGACTTACCTCTGGCAAACCAAATCCCTATTACCACAATCGTATATCTGCCACTGTTAGGCTCTATGACGCAGGAAAAATTGAATATATCTTGGTAAGTGGGGATAATGCTACCCTTTACTATAACGAGCCCTATACCATAAAAAAAGATCTGATCAAGGCCGGAATACCAGAGAACAAGATCTTTTTGGACTATGCGGGGTTTAGAACCCTAGATTCCATGGTAAGGGCCAAATATGTTTTTGGATTGGACAGTGTTACCGTGATTTCCCAAAAATTCCACAATGAACGGGCCATATTTCTGGCAGAAAGAAAAGGACTGCATGCCATCGGTTTCAACGCCAAGGATATAACTGGAAGCGATGGGCTTAAGGTGCGGCTCAGGGAATATTTTGCCAGGGTAAAAGTGTTTATCGACCTTACCTTTAACACCCAACCAAAATTTTACGGCAAGAAAATCGAGATCAAATAATCAATTCTTCCCATATTTTTCTCATTCAAAATCTTTAAAAAATAGTACATTAGGGGGCATTAGCCAACCCTACCAATAATGTCCAACTTAAAGATCCTCCTCAAGAACCTAGGCCCCGGCCTCCTTTTTGCCAGTATGGCCATAGGTACTTCACATTTAGTATTGTCTACCAAAGCTGGTGCCCAATATGGCTGGATCATGATCATCCCCATTATCCTGGCCAATGTGCTTAAATATCCTTTCTTTGAATTTGGGGTCCGCTATACCAATGTGACCAACAAAACATTAATTGAAGGCTATCTCAATAGAGGAAAGCGCTACCTGTGGTTCTATGCTTTTATCACCCTCATTTCTACCTTTACCATTTTGGCAACCCTCTATGTGGTTACCTCGGGCCTATTCATCAATCTCTTTAAAATAAATGATGCCTCGGTTAGCGGGGTCGCACTTGGATTGTTCGTCTTTATAAGTGCCCTTCTGATCATAGGCAAGTACAAGTTTCTGGAGACGTCCTTAAAATTGGTGGTTTCCGTTCTTTTTATAGCCCTAATTGTAACCACGGCCTTAGTGGTTTTTAAAGGCAATGTGGCCGCTGCTGACAATTTTGTGCCTATGCCCATCTTTAACGAGGTAGGCATATTATTCTTGATTGGTCTGGTGGGATGGATGCCCACGGCGGTTGAAGCTTCTAGCTGGATCAGTCTTTGGACCATTGAAAAATTTAAGATCACCAATACCAAATTATCATTACGGGAAGCCCTACAGGAATTTAATGTGGGATATCTTTTGACAGGCCTACTTGCCATTTTCTTCATGGTCATCGGCTGGATGACCTTGTACGGTACCAATACGGTTATTAGTGGCAACGCTGTTGCTTTTTCCGATCAATTGATACAAATGTTCACCACCCATATTGGGGAGTGGACATATGCCTTTATAGCTACTGCGGCCTTTGCCACCATGTTCAGTACGTGTATGACGGCTCATGATGCCCTGGCGCGGGTAAGTTTGGATATTATTGGCCTACTGTCCCCAAAATCAAAAACCAATAAACTACAATTTTCAGTGGCAATTATTCTCCTGGCTATTGTGAATTTTGTGGTTATTACCGTTTTTGGCGGCAATATGGGGCAATTGGTGGCCCTGGCAACCTTTGTTTCTTTTGTCCTAGCTCCTATCATTGGATATATGAACCTGAAAAATGTAATGAGTACGGATTTGCCGGTATCGGCACAACCTGGTAAAGGCTTGAGAATACTTACCTATTTGGGCATTCTTTTCCTCAGTTTTTTTGCCATTTATTACTGTTGGATGATCTTCTTTTAATAGCAAAATGTAACATAAAATCTACGCCTTACCAAAGACTTAACAGTGAAAACTTGCCATTCTCCCTTCAATTTAAGACCTTTACAACCTAAAGTGTGATAGTATGAGATTGATTAGCGTCATAAGAAAGACAAGAAACGAAAGAAGGTACACCAAAAAAATGGGCAACTTTTATACCAAGGTGACCTACATTAAAAAAGCCATTTTGGGTATCCCAGTGCGCACCCTGCACAAGTACCGCGAGACCTATTACGGGAAGGTTAAGGATTGTGATACCTGCAATCTCGCGAAATAAAACTTCTAAAAGATAGTCTTGTAATTCAAGACAACCAGTAA
>JBFIGS010000153.1:0-6773 GCA_041602195.1 Sediminicola sp.
GGTTTTATATGCGGAGAATGGTATAGTTGCTCTTGACTTATATAGAAGCAATAAACCAAACATTTTAGTTCTAGATGTTATGATGCCGAAAAAAGACGGGTTTAGTCTAGCACGTGAAATAAGGGTAGAGGATAAATCTACTCCTATTATATTTTTGACCTCAAAATCACAAACTAAAGATGTACTAGAAGGATTTTCATATGGTGGTAACGACTATATAAAAAAACCATTTAGTATGGAAGAATTAATTGTTCGTATCAACTCCTTACTTGATAGATTAAAACTTTCAAAAACCAACCAATTTATTTCCATTGGCAAATATGGTTTTAACCATATCAAACAAGAATTAATTTTTAATAATGAGACCACAAGACTTACTCATAGAGAAGCAGAATTGCTATTTCATTTAGCTGAAAAGAGAAATGATATACTCGACCGCTCTCTAATACTAAAGAAAATCTGGGGAGATGATGATTTCTTCAATGCACGAAGTATGGATGTGTTTATTAGCAAGCTTAGAAAAAAATTAAAAAAAGATGAAAACATTAAGATATTAAATGTTCGCGGATTTGGATACAAACTAATTTGCATGGATAAGGTTATTTGATTCATTCCCCGTTTTGATTTTTAAAATTGAGTTCTTCAAAAAGCCACAAAAAAGAGGTTAAAAACATTCCCATTTTTTTCATCGTATATTCTATTAAAGATTTTCACTTCATAACGATATCTTGTATCTTGTGGCCCCCTATCAATTTGAGTAAATAGGTTACCTTGAGCACTAATCACAAACAAATAAGACTATGCATATAGCGGTTGCTGGAAATATAGGAGCAGGGAAAACTACCCTGACCAGATTACTGGCCAAACATTACAAATGGGAGGCCCATTTTGAGGATGTGGTTGACAATCCCTATTTGGACGATTTTTATAATCAAATGGAACGATGGAGTTTTAACCTGCAGATCTACTTCCTCAACAGCCGTTTCCGACAAATTTTACAAATCCGCGAAAGTGGCAAGAGTATTATTCAGGATAGGACCATTTACGAGGATGCCTTTATATTTGCTCCCAACCTACACGCCATGGGGCTTATGACGAATCGTGATTTTACAAATTATTCAAGTCTCTTTGAGTTGATGGAAAGTTTGGTACAACCGCCAGATCTTATGATCTATTTACGAAGCTCCATTCCCAATTTGGTCAATCAGATCCATAAGAGAGGTAGGGATTACGAAAACACTATTTCCATAGATTACCTCAGCAGATTGAATGAACGCTATGAGGCTTGGGTAGAAGGCTATGAAAAAGGTCCCCTTTTGATTATAGATGTGGATAAATTGGATTTTGTGGACAACCCAGAGGATTTGGGACTGGTCCTTAATAAAATTGATGCGGAAATCAACGGCTTATTTTAGAAGCTTAAACCGGTAACATATAAAAAGCCGCCCAATATTAATTGGACGGCTTTTACTTTTTAGGTCAATACCTATTTTAATGTTCTATCTGAACCTTTACATCATCCCTAAAGGCCTCTACTTGTTTCTTTACTTCTGCAGTAGTTCCCACGAATTTTTTTTCTTGTACAACTTCTTCTCCATTAACAAGGGTAGTATAGCTTACGACTGCTTCTGCAGCATCATTATCAACCATCATTTCCACGCGAACCTCTTGTTCTTTCTGTGCAACCCCGGTTTCAACGTTATGACCTCCCAATATTGGTGCAATCACAAGTCCTATTAAACAGGTTAGCTTGATCAAAATGTTCATAGAAGGACCAGAAGTGTCTTTAAATGGATCTCCAACAGTATCCCCGGTTACGGCAGCCTTATGGGCATCTGACCCTTTATAGGTCATTTCACCGTTGATTTCCACTCCAGCTTCAAAGGATTTTTTGGCATTGTCCCAAGCACCTCCTGCGTTGTTCTGGAAAATAGCCCATAACACCCCGGAAACGGTAACACCCGCCATATAACCTCCAAGCATTTCTGCTGTCAATTGGTCATTATCCGAATACACCAATTTTCCAAGCAACACAATGGCGATAGGAAATCCAATTGTCAAGATTCCGGGCAGCATCATTTCCCGCAAGGCAGCCTTGGTAGAAATTTCCACACATTTTCCGTACTCTGGTTTTCCGGTACCTTCCATGATACCAGGAATTTCCTTAAACTGTCTACGCACTTCGTACACCATATCCATCGCGGCCTTCCCAACCGAGTTCATCGCAAGGGCCGAGAACACTACGGGAATCATCCCACCTACAAAGAGCATGGCAAGAACGGGTGCTTTAAATATGTTGATCCCGTCTATCCCTGTAAAGGTGACATAGGCTGCAAACAAGGCCAAGGAAGTCAAGGCAGCAGATGCAATGGCAAAACCTTTTCCAGTTGCAGCGGTAGTATTCCCTACAGAATCTAAAATATCTGTACGCGTACGTACTTCTTTGGGCAGTTCACTCATTTCTGCAATACCTCCTGCGTTATCGGAAATAGGTCCAAAGGCATCAATGGCCAATTGCATGGCAGTTGTGGCCATCATGGCCGAGGCCGCCAAAGCAACTCCGTAAAACCCAGCAAAGGCATAAGACGCCCAAATAGCGGCAGCAAATATTAAAACGGTTGGAAACGTAGAGATCATCCCTGTTGCCAATCCGGCAATAACATTGGTCCCTGCTCCAGTACTGGATTTTTGAACGATGGCCAATACAGGCTTTGTTCCTAGACCTGTGTAGTATTCCGTTACCGAAGATATGACCCCACCTACGGCCAAGCCGACTACAGTGGCATAAAACACCCTCATAGAGGAAATATCTTTTAATCCTTCCCCAAAGAATTCCATTTTCATGGTTTCTGGGAGCATATATTTAACCAAAATAAAACAAGTAACCAGGGTCAAACCTATAGACACCCAGTTTCCTATGTTTAATGCCCCTTGAACTTGGGCTTCTTTGGCATCGTTGCTTTTAATTTTTACCAACATGGTTCCAATAATGGAAAATAAAATTCCAAAACCGGCAATGGTCATTGGCAACAATATAGGTCCGATTCCCCCAAAGGCATCTTGGATATTACCCCCCATATCTTTGATGACATAATTACCCAGTACCATGGCGGCAAGAACGGTCGCTACATAAGACCCAAATAAATCCGCACCCATCCCTGCCACATCACCAACGTTGTCTCCAACGTTATCTGCTATGGTCGCCGGGTTACGAGGATCATCCTCCGGAATTCCTGCTTCAACTTTACCTACCAAATCCGCGCCTACATCGGCCGCTTTGGTATAAATACCCCCACCCACACGGGCAAAAAGGGCAATGGACTCAGCTCCCAAGGAGAATCCTGCCAAGGTTTCGAGAACAATGGTCATATCCTCTGTGGAGGTCCATGTACCGTTCATAAAGAAATGAAACAGTATGATAAAAAATGTTGTTAGTCCTAAAACCGCCAATCCGGCTACGCCCAACCCCATAACGGTACCACCACCAAAGGATACCTTAAGAGCCTGTGGCAAACTGGTACGTGCAGCTTGGGTTGTCCTCACGTTGGTCTTGGTGGCAATCTTCATACCCATGTTTCCTGCCAAGGCAGAGAAAAATGCCCCAAAAACAAAGGCTACTACGATTAAGATATGTGTTGTAGGAACAATAAATGAAATTACGGCCAAAGCAATACTGGCTCCGATGACAAAGATTGTCAATAATTTGTATTCCGCTTTTAGAAAAGCCAGTGCGCCTTCATAGATGTGATCGGAAATCTCTTTCATCTTTCCATCTCCGGCGTCTTGTTTTAAAACCCAGGATCTTTTTACCCACATAAAAAGAAGCCCAATAATTGCCATGATAATAGGCACATAAATCATAATTGAATCCATTCGTTTATCTGTTAAATTTTTAGCTGGACTAAAGTAGTAAAATCAAACAGAAATAAAAAAAGCAATATTCAACTAAGAATATTGCTTATATGATAAATATTGTTATGCTTTATTACTAGGTAATGGTTACATCCCTAAGTGGAACATCACTATCCGCAAAGCGCTTGATGCACTTTACAACAATTTCCTTGGCTTCATTGACATCTCCCCATCCACCAACATCAACTTTTTTCTTTTCCAAATCCTTATATACTTGAAAGAAATGCTCTATCTCTTTAATAAGGTGTGGATTTAATTCATTCAAATCATTTACTTTGTTCCAAATAGGATCTGAAACAGGAACACAGATTATTTTTTCATCCGGTCCTTTCTCATCCGTCATATGGAAAACACCAATAGGCTTCACTTCCATAACACATCCAGGGAAGGTAGGTTCTGTCACCAAAACCAAAACATCCAAGGGGTCACCATCCAAAGCCAACGTTTCAGGTACAAAACCATAATCGGCCGGATACATCATTGAAGAAAAGATCATACGGTCGTAACGAACCTTCTTCAATTTAAAATCATACTCATATTTGTTTCTACTCCCCTTTGGGATCTCTATAAGAACATCAAACGATGTTATTTCTTCTGTACTCATGTTTTATTAAATTGTGGTGCAAATATAATTGAAAAAAATCAGTAGGCCTTAGAAAAAAGGCAGCATAGCCCATTTGTTTCTAAAAACTAAAGCCAAATGATCCTGTAACCCCAAACGCCCTAGCATCAGGATTTTCCAAATAATTGCCCCTAAAGTTAAAATCGATTCGCAATATTCTAAATATGTTCCCTATCCCTACCGAGTATTCATAATAAATCTTGTTGGTCGGAGCAATTAATGGGACGTTGGTTGGACTGCTCAATGCTATATTCTCATCGGACAGATCTCCCCAGGCCCCTCTGATTCCTACAATTTCCCTCAAATTCCATTTTCTCATAAACGGTATCCTTGAAAAAAGCCGACCATTAAAATTATGTTCCAAATGCACAGTGGCGTACGTATCCGTTACAAATTCATAAAAATCCAGATTGGCAAAACTGTTGTACACAGAGAAAAAAGTTTGGTTTCCGGGGATCACATTCAAAAGGCCCAAAGGCACTTCCCCAAAAGTTTTACCCAATTCCACAGAACTCAATAACCTCCCCCAACCCAATTGCCAAGGCTGGCTAAAGGAAAATTGCACTTTCCTATAATTGAAATCGCTTTCCAGAAACCCTTCCAATCCTTGGCTGTAATTTAAGAACAAGGTACTGTAATCATCGTTTATATTTCGCCTTTCCACGCCATACCCAATGGTCCTTCTGCCCGGCGTGTAAACGATCTGGGTACTGATTTCAAATTGTTTTATTTCCGAGGAAATGCCCGTAGGTGATTCCGGATCCACATAATCGAGACTAAAAAGATCTGGCAATGCCGAACTCAGGGTCCGCAACGAACTTCCCACCCCAAATTTTAAATTGGTGATTGGCTCAATCTCCATATTAAAAGCACTCAAATTGATATTGGAAAGCCTATTATTGGAGCCAACAGTAAGCACAGAGGATGAAGCCTGATTGCGCCCCAAAACATCACTGGTTGCCGTTAAGCTTATTCCAAGCTGACCAATGTCCCTGCGATTACCACCGGAAATAATAATCCTATTCTTTTTGTCTACCAACCATTTGGCGGAAATACCGTGTTTAAATTTATGATCTCCAAAACCGTAGGCCAAATAACCTTCTAAGCGCCATGGGTCATTTTGTCCAAAATAGGTCCTTGCTCCCATTCTTAGGCGCATGCCCTCCGCTTCGTTATATCCAAAAACATTGAACACACTCCCTATATCAACATTCCATTTATCTATTTCTACATATCCCGAACCTAAGATACTAGCTATATTGTACATCGATTTAAACTTGGGAACGGTACGTAGCGTATCCAGTAATTGATAGATCCCTTTTTCATCCTTATTCAAGGGCTCCAATCTGTTGTCGCTCCAAAAACTATCTTCCTTCTCAAAAACCGATGGGTCAAACTGGTTGGCATCTACCTTATAGAATTCCCTTGGCTTGGGAATATCGAACATATAGTTATTATACACCGTGGTCCTTTTTCCATACACCCCTCTGGCCTTCTCCTTTTTGCTGAAACTAAAATCGCTGAGCATATAGTCACGCTTCAACAGAAAAACTGAATCGTTCAAAACTTCAAATTCCTGCTCTATATAGATATCCTTTACCCAGTTGATATTGGCGCTTCGAGTCACTTCCAAGTTAATCTTCTTGATGGCGAAGGTGGTATCGTTCACCCAAAAATCCCCTTTGAAGGTCAGTTCGTTCTTTCGCCTTGGATAGTATATAATGTTATAACACCATTTGTTATCGATATAAGCACTGTCGGACAACACATAATTATAGGTATCCACCCCTGTCTTGGACAAAGGACTTGTAAAACTTTTATCAAAGAATTTTAAGTAGTTGTTATAAATATTATAGTCAGAATACAAATCCTTCACAAATGCGATTAACGCTTGGTTATTGCTAAACCCGGAGTTTTTATTTCCCAATATATCTTCCTTGGTCTCCTCCAACTTGTTGTCGCCATATACTTTGGAAAAGGTCTCATTTAAAAAAATAGGCAAATAGGTCTTTCCTGTACTTCTGGAGGTATCCAGGTCTTCGAATACAAATTCCATCCCCCTAAAGAGTCTGCTTTTGATCAGTGCGCTGTCTATCGTATTCAAATCAAACTCTACCTTTTCATATTTGTCATATTGGTATTGTTTAAACTTTCTTACACCATTCTCCCGTTTCTTTGCCCAGATTTTCTTGAGGATATCAATGGCAGGGTTATTCTTTTTGGATTGCTTGCCCACATA
>JBFIGS010000154.1:0-6716 GCA_041602195.1 Sediminicola sp.
ACCCCCTGGACGGTTCTTCAAATATAGATGTGAACGTATCGGTGGGGACAATTTTTTCTATCTATCTCAGGATTACACCAGTGGGGACCCCAGTAACCATAGATGATTTTTTACAACCCGGAAAAAACCAGGTAGCAGCAGGGTACATTGTTTACGGAACATCCACCATGCTCGTATATACAACTGGTAATGGCGTAAATGGCTTTACTCTAAACCCAGCTATTGGAACCTTTTATTTGTCGCACCCCAACATGGAATTTCCTGAAACCGGGAAGATCTATTCCGTTAATGAAGGAAACTACATCCATTTTCCACAAGGGGTAAAGGATTACATCAAATATTGTCAAAAAGAGGAGGATGACCGGCCTTACACTTCCAGATATATTGGTTCCCTTGTATCGGATTTCCATAGAAACATGATCAAAGGTGGAATTTATATGTATCCCAAAAGCAGTGTGGCACAAAATGGAAAATTACGTTTGCTCTACGAATGCAATCCTATGGCCTATTTGGCAGAACAGGCCAACGGTAAGGCCAGTGATGGGTATAGACGAATAATGGAAATTGAACCAACGGAACTGCACGAACGGGTACCCTTTTTCTGTGGAAGCCGTAAAATGGTAGAGAAAGCAGAAGAGTTTATGGCATTAAAACCATAAAAAAAGGGGGCAAATGCCCCCTTTTTAATTATACTTCCTGTGCTACTTTTTAAGCAGATAAACATAGTCTTCATAAGATATCTTACCTTGGAAGATATCAATTGATCTAGCAATTATTTTGTTGGCAGTTTCGGTGTTGTACCCCAGACCGATGGCATATTTTTTGATTAGGGCAAGTTCGTCTTCATCAATCATATGATCCACGAAAATCATCCTAAAAAGGTCAAACAAGCGCTCCAAACGCCTTTCGGAAGAGGTTGGAGGATCAATAGGGTATATGGTAGGTTTATTCATGACCTCCTCATATTCCAACTCGGTTACATCCAATTTTTGGGCAAAACGGTTCAATAGTTCAACTTCTTCTGGGTTGATCTCCCCATCTACCGCTGCCAATGAGGCGATTGCGGCAAAATGAGCTAGATTCTTCCTGTGCTCGCTATTATCATATAAATCTACAAAAGACATACTTCACTTATTTTAGTAAGAACAAAGATATATTTTTTAAAAATCATCGGTTTAAAAATGGCACAATTATTTTAACAAATCCCTGTTAAAATCCCTTTTCAACCCACTCGTACAACCTGTTAAGCAATTGCTCAAAACGAGAAGAAGAAACAAAAGAAATTCGTAACTTTCACTTGCTATGAATAAACCTCTTCTACAATTTACGGGTAAGGGTATTTATTGCAGTGCCGCTAAGGTATACCTTGATCCTTGGAAGCCTGTGGACCATGCCATTATTTCTCATGGACATGCAGATCACAGCAGGTACGGCCACAAAAAATACATTACACACCATCATAATGTCCCTATCATTAAACACCGGTTGGGCGATATTACCGTTACCGGAAAAGAGTGGGGAGAAACCTTCCTAATCAATAATGTCAAATTTAGCCTACATCCCGCAGGGCATATCATCGGGTCTTCCCAAATTCGGGTAGAACACCAAGGAGAAGTTTGGGTCTTTACGGGCGACTATAAAACTGAGGATGATGGGATCTCCACTCCATATGAAGTGGTAAAATGCCATACTTTCATTACCGAATGCACATTTGGACTTCCTGCTTTTAAATGGACACCTCAGCGAGAAGTCTTTAAGGACATCAACAATTGGTGGGCATCAAACAGGGACGACGGAAAAACCTCCGTACTTTTTGGGTATAGTCTTGGAAAAGCACAACGCCTATTAAAATACTTAGATACGGATATAGGCAAGATATACACGCATGGTGCCATAGAAAACATGACTGAGGTCCTAAGACCCTTGGTCCATTTCCCTCCCACTACTTTAATAACCAAGGACACCAAAAAAGATGAGCTGGCCGGAAATATTGTTTTGGCCCCGCCTAGCGTGCATGGAAGCCCATGGATCAGAAAAATGGTGCCTTTTGTCACTGGCTCGGCAAGTGGTTGGATGGCATTTAGAGGGGCCCGAAGAAGAAGGGCCATAGATAGGGGTTTTGTGTTAAGTGACCATTGCGATTTTCAGCAATTATTGGATAGTATAAAGTCCACCGGCGCTGAAAAAATCATATGTACCCATGGTTATACAGATTTATTTTCTAGATATTTAAGAGAGTTGGGGTATGATGCGCGTACAGAACAAACCCAATATGAAGGCGAATTGTCAGAGCTTAATTCACAAGAAACAGAAGAAGAAAACCTGAAACTACTAACGGAAAGATAAAAACGTCAGACAGGTATTTAGCTTATGCAAAAATTCGCCCAACTTATAAAAACTCTGGACAGCACCAACAAGACCAGCCTTAAAGTAGCTGCATTGACAGCGTATTTTGAACAGGCACAGGATAAGGATAAGGTATGGACCATTGCCATCCTATCCCATCGCAGGCCACCTAGGCCGGTGAACACTACCTTACTCCGTCAATGGGCCTCTGAGCTTTCCAATATCCCGTTGTGGCTCTTCGAGGAAAGCTATCATATTGTGGGAGATCTGGCCGAAACCATCGCCTTGGTCATCCCTTCGGCCTCTATCCAAACCGACAAAAGCCTTACTCAGTTCCTTGAGGAAATGTTAGCTCTAAAGGCAAAGTCTGAATCGGAAAAGAAGGCCTATCTCTTTCAAAATTGGAAGACGATGGACTATTATGAACGTTTTGTTTTTACCAAATTGATCACCGGCGGATTTCGCATCGGGGTTAGTCAGAAATTAATGACCAAAGCACTTGCCAAGGCCACGGAACTGGACGAGGATATATTAGCTTACAAACTAATGGGCAATTGGGACCCCAATACCATCTCCTTCCAAAAATTGGTCTTGGAAGAAAATAAAAGCGATTACCTCTCCAAACCCTTCCCCTTCTACCTGGCCTACGCCCTAGAGGATGCCCCCAATAATTTAGGTGAGGTAGAGAACTGGCTTGTGGAACATAAATGGGATGGCATCCGATCACAGGTGATTATTAGAAATGATGAGCTCTTTGTTTGGAGCCGTGGTGAAGAACTGGTGACCGACAAATATCCCGAGTTCCATTCCTTCATTGGAGAAATTCCAAACGGCACCGTTATGGATGGTGAGATCCTACCTTTCCCAAATGGGGATATTGGGACTTTTAACGATCTTCAGACCAGGATTGGAAGAAAGAACATTTCCAAGGCATTGCTTAAAAAAACTCCCGTCATTCTAAAAGTGTATGATATATTGGAACGGGAAGGAAAGGATATTAGAAAATTACCCTTTTCAGAAAGGAGAAGAATTTTAGAGGCCTTGGTACGGCCCCTAGCGGAAAACACAGACCTACCCATCCAATTATCCGAGACGATGAAATTCTCCCATTGGGATGAGCTAGCGCAGGAAAGGGAACGCTCCAGGGAGGTAAAAAGTGAGGGGCTAATGCTCAAACACAAAGACTCCCCTTACCTAGTTGGGCGAAAGAAGGGCGATTGGTGGAAATGGAAAGTAGACCCACTGACCATTGATGCCGTACTGACCTACGCCATGCGAGGCCATGGCAGAAGAAGCAACCTATTTACCGATTATACCTTTGCGCTTTGGGATCAAAATGAAAATGGCGAAAAGGAACTGGTCACCTTTGCCAAGGCCTATTCCGGACTTACAGATGCCGAATTCAGAAAGATAGACGCATGGATCAAAAAGAATACCCTGGAACGCTTTGGACCTGTACGTAGCGTAACCCCGCATCAGGTTTTTGAAATAGCCTTTGAGGGTATTGCTATTTCCAAAAGACATAAAAGTGGGGTTGCAACAAGATTTCCCCGTATTTTACGGTGGCGAAAAGACAAAAAAATAGAAGAGGCCAATACCCTCGTAGATTTAAAGTCATTAATTCCAGGCCCAATAAATAACAATGACTAGAGAGCAGCTTTACAACATAGCCGAGGAATGGTTTTCACAACAAGGCTGGACTCCTTTTAAATTCCAAAAAGATACTTGGAAAGCCTTTTTACAAGGCAAACATGGCCTCCTCAATGCTCCCACAGGCAGTGGAAAAACCTATGCCCTATGGTTCCCCATTGTCCTCAATTACATTAAAAACAATCCAGACTACCAGACCCATCACAAAAAAGGACTTAAAGCCATTTGGATAACACCGCTCCGGGCGCTATCCCAAGAGATCCTCCAATCAGCTGAACGGGTATCCAAGGATTTGGGCACAAACTTTACGGTGGGCATTCGTTCCGGGGATACCTCCAACAAGGAGAGGGTTCAACAGAAAAAAAATATGCCCGACCTTCTTATTACTACCCCTGAAAGTTTACAATTATTACTGGCCTCCAAGGGCTATGACAAGATGTTCAAGAACTGTTCTGCCATTGTTGTGGATGAGTGGCATGAACTATTGGGTACCAAACGAGGGGTTCAAATGGAACTGGCACTCTCCAGATTAAGAACGGTCTCCAAAAATATTCGAATTTGGGGTATTTCGGCCACCATAGGGAATTTGGAACAAGCTAGGGAGGTACTATTGGGGACCAACGAAAAGATCCAGGGAAATTCGGTTTTGATCAAAGCGAAGCTGAACAAAAAAATAACGGTGAAAAGCATTATTCCCAAAACAATGGAAACGTTCCCATGGCGGGGACATTTGGGACTGCATTTATTGGAGGAAGTGGTTCCTATCATCAATGCGAGCAAAACCACCTTGCTGTTCACCAATACCCGAAGCCAATGTGAGATATGGTTCCAAAAAATCCTACAACTGCATCCGGAATATGCTGGCGAAATAGCTATGCACCATGGCAGCATCAACAAAGAAACCCGCCTATGGGTTGAGCAAGCAATCCGGAATGAAAGCCTTAAAGCCGTGGTATGCACATCTAGTCTGGACCTTGGCGTGGATTTTGCTCCAGTGGAAACGGTTATCCAGATTGGAGGACCAAAAGGGGTTGCCCGATTTTTACAACGGGCGGGGCGCAGTGGCCATAGACCAGGGGAAGAAAGTGTTATCTATTTTTTACCTACCCACGCCATGGAACTCATAGAAGCTTCGGCACTACAAAGGGCGGTAAAAGAACAAGTAGTGGAAGATCGTTTACCCTATCTCAATAGTTACGACGTCTTGGTGCAATACCTCACTACGTTGGCAGTTTCCGATGGTTTTTTTCCCGATGAGATCTACGAGGAAATTAGTGAGACTTTTTGTTTTCAGGCTATTTCCAAAGAACAGTGGCAATGGTTGTTGAACTTTATTGTACTGGGAAGCCAGAGCCTACAAACCTATGACGAGTATAAAAAAGTGGAGATTGAAGCCGATGGCAGATTCAAGGTAAATAGCCGAGCGGTTGCCATGCGGCACCGTTTTCAAATTGGAACCATTGTGGGAGATGCCAATTTAATTGTCAAGTATCAAAAAGGGGGGTATATAGGCTCCATAGAAGAGTTTTTTATTTCCAAGCTCACCCAAGGTGACGTATTTACCTTTGCAGGAAGAAACCTGGAATTTATCCGTATTAAGGATATGCAGGTTCATGTGCGCAATTCTTCCAAAAAAACCAATAAAGTTCCCAGTTGGATGGGGGGAAGAATGAGTTTTTCCGCCCAAATGTCCGAACTTCTAAGAGAGGAGCTATACACTGCCAATGTACCAACGGCAGAACTTTCCAAAGAAATGAAAGCCTTGGAGACTATTTTTGAGCGGCAAAAATTGGAGAGCATGGTTCCTGGAACTGATGAATTTCTAATAGAAACCTTCAAGACAAGAGATGGGTACCACCATATTTTTTATCCTTTTGAGGGTCGGTTTGTCCATGAAGCTATGGGCAGCCTCTTGGCCTATCGCATCAGTCTTTTGTCCCCAGTAACCTTTTCCATAGCCTTCAACGATTATGGATTTGAGCTGCTTTCGGACCAAAAGATTGATATGCAACAGGTCTTGGACAACGATCTTTTCAGTGCTGAATTCCTTTTGGACGATTTGCAAAAAAGTCTGAACGCCACGGAAATGGCAAGGAGAAAATTTAGGGATATTGCGGTGATCAGTGGTATGGTATTCACAGGATATCCCAATAAGGGAATTAAAATGAAGCACCTTCAAAGTAGTTCCCAACTGCTTTTTGATGTATTCAGGGATTACGAGGCAGACAATTTACTGTTCCAACAGGCTTTCACCGAAACTTTTGAGCACCAATTGGAGGAAGGCCGCTTGAGATTGGCATTGGAACGTATAGAGGATCAGAAAGTAGTCTGGAAAGATTGCGGAAAACCTACCCCCTTCTCCTTCCCTATTATAACAGACCGACTCAGGGAAAAACTATCCAGTGAAAAGCTGGCTGACAGGATCAAAAAAATGACGGCAAAATTGATGAAGAAATGACCACCCCGCCCTTTGGGCACCTCTCCTTAAAAGGGGAATAAATGATAAATGGACGGATAATTAATCTTCTAATTAAAACGGGAACAAAAAGGCTCTCCTCCTTATGCAAGGAGGAGAATGAATTCCGATGTAAATCGGATGAAAGAGGTGGTTTATTTTCCTTTTAGTAGTAGTTTTGCGGGTATCCAAGATTCCATGACACAACGTATTCAAATTCAGGATCAGAATATTACACTCCATAGCACTGGGGCTCTTTTTTGGC
>JBFIGS010000155.1:0-6678 GCA_041602195.1 Sediminicola sp.
ACCAAAACATACAAAACATTGTTGCTGTCAGTTCGAGCGCAGTCGAGA
The DNA here is from genome assembly GCA_041602195.1 of Sediminicola sp. Classification (GTDB taxonomy): domain Bacteria; phylum Bacteroidota; class Bacteroidia; order Flavobacteriales; family Flavobacteriaceae; genus Sediminicola. The sequence goes on from JBFIGS010000155.1 coordinate 49, forward strand.
ACTATGTGAAAGTAACTGTGAAATCAATAAAATCATTTCGCACCACATCTATTGTCCAGGACCTCTCGACTCCGCTCGAGGGGACAACCATTAGGTTGAGCACAGTCGAAACCTAAATAAACAATGATCAAAAACCGCTCAACACCACCCGAGGGGCAACAAAACAACATAACAAACGTTAAAGCCTTCATTTTGAAGGCTTTTTTTGTAACAAATCAACAATAATTGCGTTCTAACAACCTATATGAACATCAATCAAATCAGAACACTATGTTACAATCCTTCTTTATTCTCTGTTCGGGGGCCGATGCCTCTATTCTAAAAACGTGCTCCCCTGGGGAACAAAACAAATATGCAGGCATAGGCGCCACGGTATTCTTTACCGCAGTCATGGCCTTTGTAGCCAGTAGCTATGCCCTTTATACCGTTTTTGACAACATCTATATGTCAATCGGCTTTGGACTCATCTGGGGCTTGCTCATCTTCAACCTGGACCGCTTTATTGTCTCCACTATAAAAAAGACTGGCAGCCTGAAAAACGAATTCTTGCAGGCTACCCCAAGAATACTATTGGCCATTATCATTGCTGTGGTCATCTCCAAACCCTTGGAAATGAAAATCTTTGAAAAGGAGATCAACCAGGTGCTCTTGGAACAAAAAAATGAACTGACCCTTTCCAATAAAGACCAGATAGCACTTCAGTACAATCCAAAAATAGCCGAGCTACAACAAAATATTGTCGGCCTAAAAAATGAAGTCGCCCTAAAGGAAACAGAAACCAATGCCCTATACGACACCTATATTTCAGAGGCGGAAGGTACTGCCGGCACCAAACTTTTGGGAAAAGGCCCCGTCTATAAAGAGAAAAGGGAGAAGCACGATGCCGCCCTAGCGGAATTGCAGCAGTTAAAAGGAGATAATGCCCAAAAAATAAGTGACCTAGAAACCCAAATTAGCGGTCTGGAAGTCGACTATAGGGAACAGGTAAACGGGTCACAGCCCATCATAGATGGCTTCGACGGACTCATGGCTCGCATCAGTGCCCTGGACAAACTCCCCTGGTTTCCCTCGTTTTTTATATTTCTCTTGTTTCTGGCCATTGAGACCTCTCCCATTATAGTAAAACTCCTCTCTCCAAGGGGACCTTACGACTATAAATTGGAGGATGAGGAAAGTGCCGTTAGAACATGGGCCAGCCAAAAGGTCGCCCAACGCGAACTGCTTTTCAATACCGATACTGCCCTCAATAAACAGGTCTATGACGATCTTACCAAGGAAGCCGAAATTTATAGGTACAAAAAGCAAAAAGCAGAAGAACTCCTAAAGCTCCAAGCAGATGCCTTTCATAGCCTGCAGATAAAAAATCTTTAGATCAGTTTAATTTAAACGTACCGCTTTTCTATCTCCCCGCTCCTATCAAATTAGGCTATAGGGGTTACCGTACTAAGAATAAGAGCTTCATTGGTAAGGAATACATCGCATATGCGGTACCTTTTTCTTATTGGACCGTTCACTTCTAAATAACCAGCGTATCTTTTGTTTTTCTTAATAGTTTTCATAGTTGTTTTATTTTAGTTATAACCAAAAATACAGAGCTAATTGAACTAAAAGTTTCAACTTATGTTGAGTGGGCTTCTTCTATAGGCCAACGGTCATTTACACTAGACAACTCCTCATGTGACTGAATTGATTCCTATCCAAAAAAAAAGCCATCAGGATAAACTGATGGCTTTTCTATAACTTCCACACCAACTCAACTGATGCTGGTATTGTGGTAATCAGAACCACGACTACAAAGAGACATTGGATACAATACATTGTATAATTAACACCCCATCAATCCAAAGGAAAGCACCAATTCTTGATCAACTTTTTCTCCTTTGGCATTTTCTGCTGCTTGCCATTTCCCAGGTATCTGCTTGATTAGTTCTATCATCCTTTGATCAACTTCAGGAAAATTTGATGAACTATCCAGGGCAACGTTTTCTATAGTTCCATTTTTTGTTACCGTAAAATATAGCCTTGCTGGTTGCAATTTTTCCTCTACTACATTAACCCAACTTTCTTTGCTGTTTTCTCTGAGAAATTCCATTAGGACATCCTTCCCTTTGACATATACAGCTTGCTTTTCCGGGACAATCGTTAGGTGAGGCGTCCAATAACTATTTTCAAGTTCTCCTGTTTGGCTATTTTTCTGCGTAACATCAGCTATTATCTTAAGGCTGGTGGAATAATCGGAAGTCCTAAGGAGTTTTAACTGAGCGGAAGTTAATTGACCACTGTTACCAGCTTCGCGAGTATTTGTTTCCTTGTCATTTTCGATAACAATAACCTCCACAAATTTGTATGTCAAAATCCTTTTGGCATCATCGTCATCTATCAATTCGGCAAAAGACGTGACCTTATTTAGATCTCCCTTTTTAATGGGACCGAACCTTGTCCCCACATCGTAAATATAATCTGCAAAGTATCTAAAATCCATATTCTGCGAGGGACCCTGATTGCTGGCTAAATTTAAGTTAGCTGGGATGTTTATATTATTTGATTCTGAAGTAGATCTGTTTACAAATCCAAAAGCCATTAAACCCAGGATTAGTATTGAGGCACATAAAACTAGAATGTTCTTTTTCATAACTATGAATTTCAGGATTAATATGTATCAAATCTATTATGAAATGCCCCTTTCATAACCTCATCCTATGTAAAATAATGTAAATTTTATGTAAAACATTATACTTTGTCACTTAATCGAATATTTTTGTAAAATGCACCCAAGACTTTTTAAAATCTTAGGCTTCAGTTTTGTCTTGCTCTTGCTGTTCATCACAAAAACGAATGCCCAAGACACCCCTGATGACAAAAAGATTGTAGTGTCTTTGAGAATGATAGGACATCAAATCCTACTCAAATCAAAAGACAGTACCTCTCGTGTACTGCCCATATTAAAAGAAAATGGCTCCTATAGAATCCGATTTGAAAATGAGTTTCAGTTCAACCCTGAAGAACTGGTTTCCACCATTGATAGCATTGTTAATGAAACAGGATTGGCAAATAGCTATATCGTGGAGATGGATGAATGTGAATCTAAGGAGGTGATCTATAGTTTTAAGGTGGACGAGATCACAAAATCGGACATCATCCCGTGCAAAGAAAGAATACAGCCTAAATCCTGTTATAGCCTTTTATTTACTTTAATAAAACCCAACCAGCCAGCACCAGACACAAGTCAGGCAAATTATATATGGGTTGTTGCTGCTGTACTCTTCATGCTAATTGCTTCGGTTCTATTTTTTCTATGGAAGAGAAGGAAAATACCCAAAATCGACACAAATTTAATCTCTTTGGGGGCATATCATTTTGATAAACGCAATACAGAGCTTATAATTGAACATCAAAAAATAGTCTTGACCAGTAAGGAGGCAGATCTTCTTCTTTTACTTTATAACGCTGCCAACAAAACCGTGGAACGAGAGGTTATTCTAAATATGGTCTGGGGAGATGAAGGGGATTATGTAGGTAGAACCCTTGATGTTTTTATTTCAAAATTGAGGAAGAAACTAGAATTTGATTCAAAAGTGAAAATCGTAAATATCCGTGGCGTAGGCTATAAACTCGTAATGGATATTTAGACTTATGAACAATCCTCTCTATAGGCGAATGGTCATTTGCACAAGACAAAACCTTAGTTTACTGAATTGATTCCTATCCAGAATAAAAGCCATCAGGGTTATCCTGATGGCTTTTTTATAACTTCTACACCATCTTAAATGATGCTACTCTTGTGGTAATCCTTACTTCGCAAAGTAGATATAAATCGTGACCACTATGGCAATAATAGCTATACCTACGATCTTAATATGCTTGTAGGGAACAATATCCACTTGTTTGGTGTACTCCAGCTCAAAGGGAGTTGCCCTTGGTTTGAAATAGCCTATGATCAACATGATGATTACGTTGGACAAGAATAAAATGGCCATTACATGTAAATAATGTGGATAGGCATCTGCTTCCACTAATTTGAGGGCAGCAGGATCCGTGACCCCTGATGCTTTTGCCGCCGCTAAAGCGCTATCAATAAAATAGTCTTTGAGCCAAAACTGACTGATACAATATAATACGGAACCCGAAAAAATACCAATTTTTGCTGCAATGGCAGGTACCCTCTTAGTTAAGTACCCCACTACAATTATGGTGAAAATTGGAATACTGTAGATTCCATTAATTTCCTGTAAATAATTGAACAAACTTCCCGCATTGGCAATCAACGGGGCGATGAACATGGCCGCCAGGGCCAAGATAACCCCAAAAATCTTTCCGTATTTCACAACGGTTCTTTCAGGAGCCTCTTTATTTATATGTTGTTTATAGATATCAATCCCAAATAAGGTCACCGAACTGTTGAGCACACTATTAAAGGAACTCAAAATGGCACCAAAGAGAACTGCTGCGAAAAACCCGACCATAGGTTTTGGCAATACGGCCCTCACCAATTCTGGATAGGCCAGATCACTGGAAGCTAATCCGCCTTCAAAATAATGATAGGCGATCATTCCTGGCAATACCAAAATTAAAGGCCCCAAAATCTTTAAAAAGGCCGCCAATAACAATCCTTTTTGACCTTCTGCCAAGTTTTTGGCTCCCAAAGCACGTTGTATGATCTGCTGATTGGTTCCCCAATAAAACAGCTGTACCAACATCATCCCCGTGAAAATGGTGGAAAATGGTACTTCTTGTCCAGTATTTCCCGTAGAATCGAATCTTTCAGGCTCTGTAGTCATCAATAAATTTAAGCCATCCAAAACACTACCGTCCCCTATGGCCATCAATCCAAATATTGGGATCAAAAAACCACCGGTAAGCAATCCAATCGCATTGATGGAATCCGAAACCGCAACCGCTTTTAAGCCGCCAAATACGGCATAAATGGAACCTATGATCCCTATACCCCAAATACAGATCACCAAGGCTGTTGAATCTGATACGCCCAACAAGGTAGGCACATCGAACATACCGCTAATGGCCACCGAACCAGAGTAAAGAATTACTGGCAATAACACCACTACATATCCCGTTAAAAATAAGCCCGAAGTAATTGTTTTGGTGCTAACATCAAACCTTTTCGCCAAAAACTGGGGTACGGTGGTCAAGCCACCCTTTAGGTATCTTGGCAATAAAAATACCGCCGTTATTACCATGGCAATCGCCGCCAAGGTTTCCCAAGCCATTACGGATAATCCGTCCGTATAGGCACTTCCGTTCAGTCCGACAATTTGTTCTGTAGATAGGTTTGTAAGTAAAAGAGAACCCGCTATCACGCCGGCCGTCAGACTTCTACCTCCCAAAAAATAACCATCAGATGAACCTTCATCTGTTTTCCTTGTGGCATAATAGGAGATTATACCTACCAATGCAGTGAAGCCAACAAAAGATAATATTCCAATCATAAGTACGAGTTAATTAAAGTGGTTTGATTATTCCGCATAAATATATTGGATTTTTTACACATATGATGGTTTACTGGGAAAGTATCTAGAATAATAACATTTTAGCGTCTGACCCTTATAAAACGCTATTTCCATTTGTATTCCAGAAATTCAACTATTAAAGAAATCCTATTTTTTATAAAATGGAGTTAAATCTTACCCCAATCCGACAAATTCCCTTGAAGCCTCCTAAAATAATCCTAGCTTTGATAATATGACAAGATTTGCTGCCCTTTTCCTAATTGTTTTGTTTACAAGTTGTTCCAACTATGGTCAACTGACCTTTGTCGCCAAACTGCCCCATAAAATCAGCGAAAGCTCCGGGCTGGTACAGATGGACAATGCCAGCGTTTGGACCATTGAGGATCATGGCAATGAGGATGAATTGTACCAGGTAGATTTTGAGGGGAATCTGCTCAAGGAACTGAAGGTCAAGAATGGAAAAAATGAGGATTGGGAAGACCTTGCCAAAGATGACCAAGGCAATGTTTATATTGCGGACACAGGGAACAACAACGGTGAACGGAAAGATCTGGTCATCTACAAAGTTCCTAATCCGGAAATTGAACCCGGGGACAAGATAGATGCCGAAAAAATTGAATTTTACTTTTCGGACCAAAAAGATTTCACCCCTAAAAAAGAGGAAAAGGTGTACGACTGCGAGGCTATCTTCTATCACAACAAGTTTTTGTACCTCATCACCAAGAACAGAAGCAGACCTTTTAATGGAGAGGCCAGAATCTATAAAGTTCCCGCAGAAAAAGGAAATTATAAGGCCGAATTTATAGGCTCCTTCAACACCTGTGATGAGCAAAATACCTGCATCATAACTTCGGCGGACATATCCCCTGACGGCAAAAAAATTGTACTGTTAGGGTATGGAAAATTATGGGTCTTTACGGATTTTACCTGGGACAATTTCACCACAGGGAAGATGGAGACCATAGATTTAAAGGCTACCACGCAGCTGGAAGCCGTTGCCTTTAAGGCCAATTCCAACACCTCTTTGCTCCTAACAGATGAGGAAAGAGGCGATACAGGACAAAATTTGTATTCCTACGAATTGAAGCATTAAAGTACTGCCCAAGTATTAGCCATTAGACTAGAAGCCAAAGCCTAGACCAAAGGACAATCGTGGACCTTCTTC
>JBFIGS010000156.1:0-6475 GCA_041602195.1 Sediminicola sp.
AAATTGGGAGATTCCTGGACAAATTATCCATTGATATTTCATGAACTTACGACCAAGCTACCTGAACTTGTTTTTGAAGATGAGAAAGTTACGGTAGATACCATTCCGTTAGACCATAGGGTGTATACCAATGGATTTCTATTTCGGGAGAAACCAGCGGACCGAAAATTAAATATTGAAGTGGTAAAAGAGTACAATATCGATACGTGTTACTACCAGAATATTAAAAGCGGCAAGGACATTGTTTTGGATAACGGCGTTATCGTTCCCAATCACAAACTCACCTTTGACCCACCCAAACCCAAGAGTTATGCCTTTTGTAGCGATACAGCCTATATGCCGGATATGGTGCCACAAATCAATGAAGTGGATGTATTGTACCACGAGTCTACTTTTTTGGATTCTGAGCAGCATATGGCCCCTAAAACCAAGCATGCAACGGCTAAGGAAGCCGCCAGTATCGCTAAGGCTGCAAATGTGGGTGTCCTTATATTAGGCCATTACTCTACGAGATATGCTTCCATAGAGCTTTTTAAGGAAGAGGCAATGGAGGTTTTTGAACGTGTTGAATTGGCAGATGATGGAAAGTCATTTGATTTTCATTAGCATCTTTATTTTTAAGCAAACGTTCAATTTAATTGACCAAAATGGCTAACTAAGTTCTTTTTGTTGTCCTTAGCCAAAAAATTGATAAAAAGCGTTTAGACTTTTCGTGAATTGCGTTCTTTTCCTCATTTTTGTTACTAAGAGGCTGGTAACGAAATAAACTAGTGTTAAATGCAGAAAGATTTAGGCAATTATAGAAAGAGCTATGAAAAGAGTGCCTTGGAAGAAGGCGGTATTTCTGACAATCCCATAGAATTATTCCAAAAGTGGTTTTATGAAGTGGAGGCTTCGGAAGGGATTGATGAGCCTAACGCCATGACTATATCAACTATTGGTTTGGACGGTTTTCCAAAAAGCAGGGTGGTACTGCTTAAAAAGTATACGTTTGAAGGATTTATTTTCTATACGAACTATACGAGTGAAAAGGGAAAGGCAATTGCCAACAATCCCAATGTATGCCTTTCATTTTTTTGGCCCAATATGGAACGACAGATCATCATTAAGGGAAAAGCCGAGAAGTTAGCAGAAAATCTATCCGATGGTTATTTTGAATCCAGGCCTGAAGGAAGTAAACTAGGGGCAATTGTTTCGGATCAAAGTAGCGTTATACCCTCTAGATCGGTACTAGAGGAAAAATTGAAAGCCTTGGAAAAGGAATTCCAAGGCAAAGAGATACAAAGACCGGATTTCTGGGGTGGATATATGGTAAAACCCGTATCCATAGAATTTTGGCAAGGAAGACCCAATAGATTGCATGATAGGGTGAGATACACCTTACAAGAAGATTACAATTGGAAAATAGAGCGTTTGGCACCTTAAAATCATAGCTTATGAAATCATTGATCTTAGTGCGTCATGGAAAATCATCTTGGGAATATCAAGTTGATGATCAGGATAGACCATTACAGGAAAGGGGAATTAAGGATGGCCATCTTGTTGGTTCAGCCTTAAAGTCAAAGAATATTAAAATTGACGCAGCATTCTCTAGTCCGGCCAATAGAGCTTTGCATACCTGTATGATTGTATTGCGCAAACTGGATTTTCCATTAAACAAACTTCGGATCACAAAGGAATTGTACGATTTCTCTGGGGAAGATGTGTTCCGTTTTGTAAAAAACCTAGATAACCAATATGAAACCGTCCTTATTTTTGGACACAATTACGCATTCACCAATGTGGCCAATAGCTTGGGAAGTAAAGCCATAGACAATGTTCCAACTACAGGCATGGTGCACATAAATTTTAGTGTAGATCGCTGGGATGATATTGCAAAAGGAACTACTGAACAGACTATTTTCCCAAAACAACTTAAAAAATGATCAAATCCAAATATCAATATATCAACCGGGAAATAAGCTGGTTGCAATTTAACGAACGCGTATTACAGGAAAGTGCAGACAAGAACGTCCCTCTGATTGAAAGACTCAGATTTGTTGGAATTTTCTCTAATAATTTAGATGAATTTTTTAAAGTACGGTATGCCACGGTTAAAAGAATAGTCGAAGCTGGGAGATCTGGGAAGAGTGTTCTAGGGGGAGAAATTGCAAAAGACCTATTGGAGGAAATCACAGAAATCGTTATTAGGCAGCAGACCAAAAGTTTAAAGATACTTGGTGATATTGAAAAGGAATTGGAGACCAAAAATATCTTTTTGATCAATGAAAAGGAGATAAAAGATAGTCAGGCTGAATTTATCCGGAGTTACTTTGCTCAAAAAGTGAGTCCGGTTTTAATGACCATTATCCTCAATGACCTTGCTGAATTCCCAACGTTAAAGGATACAGCAGCTTACCTTGCCGTGAAAATAATCTTGAAAAAAGACGAAAAACATCCTAGAGAGGATGGGAAAAAGGAAAAACGTTATGCCCTAATAGAAATTCCTAAAGGTATAGATCGTTTTGTAGTGATGCCGAGCGAAGAGGATAAGAGTTATATCATCATGTTGGATGATCTGATCCGATACTCCTTGGGCAATATTTTTAATATGTTCAATTATGAGTCTATAACCGCCCATATGATCAAGATTACCCGTGATGCGGAACTTGATATAGACAATGATTTGAGCAAGAGTTTTATTGAGAAGATTTCATCCAGCGTAGAGCACAGAAAGATCAGTGATCCTGTCCGTTTTGTATATGACAAAAATATAGGAAGGGACACTTTGGAGTTTTTGAAGGATAAAATGAACATTGAGGATACGGATAGTGTTATTCCCGGGGGACGTTACCACAATAGAAGGGATTATATGGGCTTTCCCAGTTTGGGACGTGAAGATCTGATGTATGAAAGAATTAAGCCGTTGCCCATAAAGGATTTTTCAATGGAGGGGAGTTTGTTCAATCTGATTGCAAAAAAGGATTATCTGCAATACACTCCATACCATACATTCTCCTATGTCATAAGGTTTTTAAGAGAGGCAGCCCTGGATCCAAAAGTGAAAAGCATAAAAATTACGGTCTATCGTTTGGCAGACAATTCACAGGTCACAGCCTCCCTGATCAATGCTGTAAAGAATGGTAAACAGGTTACGGTGCAAATAGAACTTCAGGCCAGATTTGATGAGCAGGCAAATATCCAATATGCAGAACAGTTGCAGGCAGAAGGGGTAAAGCTCATATTTGGGGTTCCAGGATTAAAGGTCCATAGCAAAATATGTCTTATAGAAAGGGAGGAAGATGGAGTGAATAAACGTTACGGATTTATCAGTACGGGTAACTTTAACGAAGCTACGGCAAGAATATATACAGATTATACTCTTTTCACCGCTCATGATCCCATTTTAAAAGAGCTGAATATGGTTTTTGATTTTTTTGAAACCACATATAAGATCAATAAATATAAACATCTAATTGTTTCGCCACACTACACCAAAAATGTATTCAAGAAATTGATAGACAAGGAGATAGAGAATGCCAAAGCGGGCAAGGAGGCGTATATTAAGATCAAAATGAACAGTTTCACCTCCTATAAGATGGTGGATAAATTATATGAGGCCAGCAAGGCAGGGGTGAAGATTCAATTGATAATAAGAGGAATCTGTTGCCTAGTGCCAGGAGTAAAAGGGTTGAGTGAAAATATTGAAGCCATTAGTGTTGTGGATAAATTTTTGGAACATCCAAGGGTATTCATATTTTCAAACAATGGTGATCCTAAGGTGTATATATCCTCAGCAGATTGGATGACAAGGAATTTGGATTATAGGGTTGAAGTAGGTTGCCCAATTTACGATGCTGAATTAAAACAAGAGCTATTGGATACTTTTGAGATTTCTTGGATGGATAATGTCAAGGCGAGAGTCTTTAGCGCCAATCAGGATAATGCCTATAGGAAAAATAACAAAGTCAAGGTGCGTTCCCAGTTTGCGATTTATGACTATTACCTTAAAAAATTAAACGCTTAACCCAAGGTATTTTGAAAATAAGAAAGTTTGCAGCAATTGATATAGGTTCCAACGCAATACGTTTGCTGATTCACAACGTTATAGAAGAGAAGGGAAAAAAGACCCAGTTTAGAAAGAGTTCCCTGATCAGGGTGCCTGTTCGTTTAGGGGAAGATTCTTTTACCGTAGGGGAAATATCGGAACACAATGAGGAGCGCATGTTAAATGCTATGAAAGCGTTTAAATTGATCATGGATGTCCATGGCGTCGAGAAATACATGGCATGTGCTACTTCTGCAATAAGGGAGGCCAATAACGGGCATGAAATAGTAGATCGTATCTATCAGGATTCTGGAGTAAAAATAGAAGTAATAGACGGCAAAAAGGAGGCGGCAATCATAGCCTCTACAGATTTGAAGCAATTGATCCAAAACGATCAATCTTACCTTTATATAGACGTAGGAGGAGGTAGTACGGAGTTTACCCTCTTTACAGATGGTAAGATAAAGGTCTCAAAATCCTTTAAAATTGGGACCGTTCGGATTCTTAACAATTTGGTAGGTGAGGGGATATGGAAAAAAATTGAAATTTGGATCAAGGAAAATATTAGTGCCAATAGTAAAATAACAATCATAGGTTCAGGAGGGAACATCAATAAACTCCATAAAATGTCGGGTAGAAAGGAAGGGGAACCTTTATCGTATATCTGGCTCAACGCCCAATATCACTTTTTAGAAAGTATGAGTTATGATGATAGGGTGTCCGAGCTAGGGTTGAACCCCGATAGGGCAGATGTTATTATTCCTGCCTCCCGTATTTATTTGTCTGCGGCCAAATGGTGTGGAGCCAAGAAAATATATGTGCCTAAAATAGGATTGTCCGATGGTATCATCAAAACGTTGTACTATTCAGAACAGTAAATAGGCAAATTCGTTTATTATTATTTCCTGGAATTATTAGCCGTGTATTGATTCCTTTGTCCCTAGGTTGTTCATTAACTCTGCTTCGTAAGTCAATAGATCCTGCCATTTTTGGTCAACCTCTTCACGTTCACCGTACTGACGGGCAAATTTTAAAAACATGGTGTAATGTCCGGCCTCGCTGACCATTAGTTTATGATAGAATTCAGCTAATTCCTTGTCCTTAAGCTGCTCAGAGAGCAATCTAAAACGCTCACAGCTTCTTGCTTCAATCAAAGCAGCGTACAATAATCTGTGGACCAGCTGCGTGGTGCGGCTGCCACCTTTAGGGAAAAACTTTAGCAGCGCCAATACATACTCATCTTTCCTGTCCCTTCCCAGTACTTGTCCTCTTGCGATAATTCTGTCATGGACCATCTTAAAATGTCCCATCTCTTCCCTGGTAAGGGCTACCATTTCCTGCACGAGGTCTGTATACTCGGGAAAACCGACAATCAACGAAATAGCCGTTGCCGCAGCCTTTTGCTCACAGTAGGCATGATCGGTCAAAATTTCATCGATATTTTTTTCTACAATATTCACCCATCGAGGGTCGGTGGGTAGTTTAAGGCCTAGCATATCACTGAATTATTTGTTAAAAGTACTAGGTTTTGAATAAGCATCAAAATCTTGTTTGGAATTGGTGTATCAAGATTTTAGAAAAAGTGTTTTGGCCATGATACAATGTTAAAAATCTAGATCAAACTCTTTTCTCAAAATATCGATAACCGGATTCTTTTCCCTTAATTTTTCGTACTTCTCCAAAGGGGTGAAGGCAAACTTTTTTGCAGTTTCTTCATTAACGGTTATGGTAATGCTAATGAAATGGTTGTTCAGTTTTAGCCTTAGGTATTCCATAAGGTCATATTGTTCCCGCTCCACCTCTTTTTTCATGGTACCATTTGGAAGTTCTATCCATAAGGTGGTTTGGTCCTTAAGTTTTGGAATGTCTGTATTTAGATTGGAAGCCAGGATTTTTCTACCGTCCTTATCAATTATTTCCACGAATTCTGCCCAATGTGCCCTCATCTCCTCTTCGGTAAATGCATCTTTGGGTAATTGGCGCTCATCAACGGTCTCGTCCTTTCTATTCAGCTCATGTTCTTTTTTTGCCTTTAAGCTGGATATGGAGAGGCCAGACACCCTTTTTGTAGGAATATTTAGGGCTGGTTTAGGGATGCTTCCTTTTTTATTAGCGTCGTCAGAGGGACTATTAATTTCAATAGGGGGCTCCGCTACGAGAACTTCTGTAGCTGGTTCTTCGTTGGCTACTAGCGGTTTTTGTGCGTGAGGTCTGTCGGTTGCCTTGGGTGCAGGGTTGGTGGCAACAGCCCCATTCGCTACTTCCTTTTTTGGGGTAGGTTTTGTATTTCCTTGACCTTTAAAAAAAGAGGCTGGTATTAAAAAGTCACTGATTCCTAGACGATCAGATTTTTTTTTTTGGCCATCGAAGTCGATGGAAGCCAGTTTCATAAGGGACAGTTCTACGAGAAGTCGCTGGTTTTTACTGGACTTGTACTTTAGGTCACAA
>JBFIGS010000157.1:0-6347 GCA_041602195.1 Sediminicola sp.
GGGGTTATTGGGATGCCGGCCAATGAGGGAAAAACAAGAGTCTGGTATATGGTCCTAGAAGAAATTAATGAGGAAATCAAGGTATCACATAACTACTTTGAATATGACCATGCTTCCGCTAACCAGCTGATGATAAAAAACCATTTGCCCGAAGCCTATGCGGACACGCTCTTAACTGGCTTTTGGGACAATATGGAAATCCTTCCCGAAGCTGAAAGGCAATTACAGGGAAAAGCTTATAATTTTAATCCCACCGAGGATCAAACAGAACAAACAACAATTAAAAAAAATAAAAAAATGGCAGATTCATATTATGATCCAGCAGATTTAAGAAAGTTTGGCAAGATTACCGATTGGAGTGAGGAATTGGGAACAAAGTTTTTCGACTATTACGGGAAAGTATTCCAAGAGGGAGCCTTAACGGCGCGTGAAAAGTCGCTCATCGCCTTGGCCGTATCACATGTGGTGAAATGCCCTTATTGCATAGATTCCTATACCAAGGATGGCTTACAAAAAGGAATTACCAAAGAAGAAATGATGGAAGCGGTCCATGTAGGGGCAGCCATAGAAAGTGGCGCAACCCTTGTACATGGTGTACAAATGATGAAAAAGTACGATAAACTGTCCATGTAAATTAAATTATTGTTACTGCAGTACCATTGAGTTTAAAAGAATAGGAAAACCTCCTTATTCTGTAATCTTTTCATGGTTCTGCGTACTAAATACTGAATACAAAAAAAAATGGCTACAAAATCTTTAAAAGCAAGGCATGACGATCTTGTGATTGGTAACAAACAATTGGAAATCCTAAACGGCGGCATCTTCAAAGATGGGGAACTCCCCTACTTTAAGGATAAAATTGCACAGATAGGTCATTTCCCACTTCGACCCAAGAAGTTGGAAATATTGCAGATCAATGTGGGCTATATGTGCAATCAGGTCTGTGAGCACTGTCATGTAGATGCAGGTCCGGACAGGAAAGAGATCATGACACGTGATACGATGGAACAATGTTTAGAGGTAATCCGTAATACGGGTGCCCATACTCTGGATCTTACAGGTGGTGCCCCAGAAATGAATCCCGATTTTCGTTGGTTCGTAGAAGAAGCATCTAAGGCAGGGATCCAAGATTTTATTGTTCGATCTAACCTGACCATCATCAGGGCCAATAAAAAATACTACGATCTTCCAGAATTTTTCAAAAAACATAACGTACATGTCATCTCGTCCATGCCCCATTACACTAGAGGCAAGACGGACAAGCAACGGGGCGACGGAGTTTTTGATAAATCCATTAAAGCACTACAGGAATTGAACGCCGTTGGATATGGCATGCCAAATAGTGATCTGCGATTGGATCTGGTTTACAATCCGTCAGGTGCCTACCTCCCTGGAGATCAGGCCGCCATGGAGCGCGATTTTAAAAAGGCATTAAAAGAAGATTTCGACATAGATTTTCATAATCTCTTTGCGATTACCAATTTGCCTATTGCCCGTTTTTTGGATTATTTGATAGCTTCCGAGAACTATGAAGATTATATGTATGCCCTAGTAGAGGCCTATAACCCTTCCGCGGTAGCAAACGTAATGTGCACCAATACCATTTCTATAAGTTGGGACGGGTGGTTATATGATTGCGACTTTAATCAAATGCTGGACCTAAAAGTGGCCAGTAAGGTGAAACATATAAAGGACTACAATGAGGATATCCTAAATGATAGGAACATTATTATATCTCAACATTGTTATGGCTGTACGGCAGGTGCAGGGAGCAGTTGTCAGGGTACAGTAGCCTAATATAGGCCCTTTTTATAAAGTAAAATAAGGTGTAAATACACTTTATCCGAGATTAAAACCGACCAATTACCAACTGATTGGTCGGTTTATTTTTTAAAAACGACCCTTTTTTGTAGAAAATAGCCGTTATAACGATTTTATCGTGCGATACGTCTTTTAATATTTACCAAATCCTATATCTGTCTGTTCTTTGTTAAAGACTCTCGGGTCTGTTTTACCCCAAAAACCAAATCTTATGGAAAAGAACCTAAAACGCATGGCTACCATGCAACGTATGCAGAGTACTGGACTAGAATTGTTTTATCAACAAGGATATTACAACACCAGTATAGATGACATCTTAAAAAAGCTGTCCCTTTCTAAAGGAGCTTTTTACTATCACTTTCAATCCAAGGAAGATTTCTTTATTAGTATCGTACAGAACCTTTTGTTCCAAAAAGTATACAGTATGCTTGTGGAGCCCATTGAAGGTCAGGAAGACCCTTTAAACGTTATTTCCAAGTCCATAGAAGATGCCCTTGAAACGGCAGAGCACAATACAATGGATTTTGGTTTTGTGTTGAGCAACTTTATCACAGAGTTCAATGGAAAGAATCCCGAAATCATGAAATATCTTATGGATATTATGAAAGTATGGGAGGTGAATCTGATTACGACCTTGCAAAAGGGAAAAACAGATGGATATGTAGACAGACATGTAGATAGTGAGGCCGTTGCCACTTATGTGATCTCATCTTATATAGGGGTGCGCACCTTAATGGTGGAAGGCAACTCAAGAATGTTGCGTTATAAGTATATACAACAATTGAAAAACTACTTTAAGTTGATCTCCCAAAAAGCTGTAGCCTAAGGAAGAAAACTACTCTTTATTTAAAACCGAATTAACTTTAGCAATGATAGCCTCAGGGGTTATGGTATCCATCACGTTATCATAACCCTTTGGGAATTTATTGCCATAGACAGAAGTAGGGATTAGTGGATATTGATCCCTATCGGCCAATAAGGCATTATCACCGTCCTGATAAAAAGGGTAAAAACCGGCGTAAGGATGGGTTACTCCCCAAATAGTTATGGTGGGTATTGCGAAGATCGCAGCCAAATGAGCGTTTCCACTGTCCATCGCCAGCATCAGGTTTAGGTGGGAAATAACGGTCAATTCCTCTTCAAAAGAAATCTTTCCCGCCATGTTTACGCAGTTGCTGAACTCTATTGCCCAGGTCTCCAACTGTTCTTCTTCCTTCTTACCACCTCCAAACAATAGTATTTTATAATTGGTACTTTCATTAAGCGCCTTAACCACCTTTTGCATTTGTGGTAATGGGTACATTTTTCCTTCAAATGCAGCGAATGGTGCTATTCCGATCCATTTTTCAGTTTTTGGCCCTGTAACCTTTTGGATGGTTGCAGACATTTCTCTTTTTGGAGCAGGGGTAACAAATTCTAAATTAACAGGGAATCCTAATAAGGCAAAAACATCAGCATATCGTTGGTGAGTGGATTTTAACTGTTTGAATACTTTTTGGGAAACAGAAGTGAGGGCCTTTTTTTCAGCGCGACCCTTATCTACTTGCACAAAGGGAATGTTGGTCAGCCTGAAAAAGGCTTTTAATATGGAACTTCGCAGCACATTGTGAAGATCAGCCACAGCATCTATTCCTAGGCCTTTAAGTTCCCTATAAAGGCTAAAGAGTCCGACTACACCCTTATGTCTTCCCTTTACGTCAGCAGCATAGACAGTAACGTTAGGGATTCCTTGAAATAAAGGGGCAAAAAAGCTTCTGGTTAAAACGGTGATCTGGACATTTGGATATTGACTTACCAAACCCGAAAGCACCGGGACCGTCATGGCCACATCCCCCATGGCAGACAACCTGATCACCAAAATGTGAGTGCTATCTTTTGATTTTAAAGAAATGTTACCCTTTTTGGCCACGAAGAATTGGGTTTAATTCCTCATCGTTGTACATTTTCATCTGTTTGTAGACCTTCATGTACTTATTGCCAGCTTCTATATCCTTCAGTAATTGGTCAATTGCCAATGATAAATCCTTCTTTTGTTCCAAGAGGATGTTCAGCTTTTGTTGGCATTTTGATATGTGTTCTTCCGAAGCATCAATTCGCTCTGCCTCTTCTTTCATATGGTAGACCTTCAAGGCCAAGATGGAGAGTCGGTCTATCGCCCAGGCCGGACTTTCAGTGTTGATGGTGGCATCTGTCTTTTTTTCAACCGATTGGTATTTTTGTAGAAAATAACTATCAATATATTCCACCAAATCCGTTCTATCCTGATTACTGGCGTCAATCTTACGTTTTAAAACCAATGCTGCACCTGGCTCGATATTTGGATCCCTTATGATGTCCTCATAATGCCATTGCACCGTATCGATCCAGTTTTTTCGATATAACAAATGAGCGATATTATCCTTTTCATAAGGATTGGTAAATTCTTGATAAACATCATCCTTTACGTGATACTTCTGTATACTTTCTTCGAAAATGGTATAGGCAAATTCACTGAACATTTTTACGCTTATTTTAGGGCAAAGATACTTTTTATTTATTCAAAATCTCCCCGAAGAAGATTAGGAAGGGAACTAGTACGGCAGCTATCAGTACTATCTCCTTCATGTTGGGCTTCTTTATTGATTCTACATAATGGGTAAAGAAAATAACTGCTGGGAAGAAAGTCATCAATACAGGGTACGAATTATCGGTAGATATAAGCAAGACAGTAATCATGGAAATGAAAAAGTATAGGGCTATCAAACGCATCGCAATAATCTTTCCAGAGCCTGAGGTACGGAGCTTAACAAATGCCACTAACCCGGCAATAGTGGTCATCAGGATATAGATGATCAATTTAATACTGTTCCCAACATGAGTAAAATAAGCCACATTGAATTCGAAATCGAATTGATAGTGCTTTTCTAAAAAAGTTGGATTGTCCATTATCAACAGGACGGCATAGGTAATCATGGCAACCGTAAAAAAGCCGGTAAAAGGTATCAACCAGTTCCTCCCATTTTTAGGGTCATACAGGTAAATAGCTATGTAGACAAGAACGATGTATACGATGGCCCAGTCATAAAACAGGCTGGCCACTACGATCCAAAGTGAAGCGTCATATATCTTTGCTTTAATATTTTTTAATGATTTTATACTCAGCAATCTCCTCGCGGCCAACAAAAGAAAGAGATTGCACCAAATGGCATTTTCATCGGTAAGCACCTCTGGGAAAACCACCATTAACATGGTAAAAAACAAGATGGCGAAAGAATTGGTTTTGGTAAGTTTGTTGCGCTTTACAATAAAGTCAACCAAGAAAATGCTGAACATTAAAAGGATCAAAAAACCCATTTTATATAGAAGTTCGTCAGATAACGCTGTCTGCACAAAAAGGAACAAATGGGCAAACCAATAGAACAAAAACAAAAACACCAACAAAATAATGTAGTTAATGGGTTTTGTTTTTCCAAAAATGCTTGAAATCATCCTAGGTTTTTATACTTTTGCAAGGTAAAGATAAATAAGATGACAGCATTTTTTGAAGGTATCGCGGATTTATTTGTAAACTACTTGTTTTGGCCATTTGACCAATTGCGTTTTATGGAAAATTGGTGGGCGGCCAATTTTTTAAATTGGATCTTTATGATCATTTGCACGGCTGCAATGGTATATTGGATGTTACAATTGAAAAAGTTCAACGATAGCGGGGAAGAGAGCAAGGATGCAAATGCGCATTCCTTTCTATAATAGTTTCTGCATCGAATAACCAAAAATCCGCATCGAATATAGATTTCAATATTCGATGCGGATTTTCTATTCTCTACATTTCTCTCTATTTCAGATCGAATCCAAGATCCTTACGGTAGTACATCCCGTCAAAATGAAGTTTATCTAAATTCCTGTAAGATATAGCTAAAGCTTCTTTGAAATTTTCTCCGAAAGACGTAATCGCCATGACTCTTCCACCGTTGGTAACTACTTTACCATCTTTTAGGGTAGTGCCGGCATGGAATACCAAAGAATCGGAGATAGTATTGTATCCTGTTATTTCTTTTCCCTTTTCATAGGCTTCTGGATACCCTCCTGCAACGGTCATCACTGTTGTAGCGGTCCTATCATCAATTCTTAAATCTATTTGATCCAGGGTTTGATTGGCCACGGCCTCAAAAACGGCTACTAAGTCGTTCTGAATTCTAGGCAACACCACTTCGGTTTCCGGATCTCCCAAGCGGACATTGTATTCTATCACTTTAGGTTCCTCCCCAACTTTGATCAAGCCAATAAAGATAAATCCCTTATACGGGAGGTTATCCTTTTTAAGGCCTTCTACGGTAGGCTTCACCACTCGTTCGTGTATCTTGTCCATAAATGCCTTATTGGCGAATGGAACGGGCGAAATGGCACCCATACCGCCTGTATTCAAACCAGTGTCCCCTTCTCCTATACGTTTATAGTCCTTCGCTGTTGGTAAAACTTTATAGTTTTTCCCATCGGTCAATACAAAAACACTTAGTTCGATACCAGAAAGGAATTCTTCAATGACC
>JBFIGS010000158.1:0-6264 GCA_041602195.1 Sediminicola sp.
GCCGTAAGTATGGTTGTGGTTACAGGCTGCTGGTTGGTAGGGTCAAAGGACAATCCAGTGTTTCCTGAAACTGTAGAGGATCCACTTAGGCTTGGAAGAAAACCTCCAATAGCATCCGATTTATCGAGTTTTATACTTTCCAAATCCAATTCGAACTGCTCAATACTCAAGTTATTCTCGTAGGCGTAATCAACACACTCTTGTAAGGTCCATTTCTTCATTTGTGCCGTAACGGAACCTATTGAAAAAAGAACCAAAACTATTATAAACTTAATTTTCATTGGTAACTGTTTTTGATGATTGAACTAGTTTAGTTTTTTTCTTCGTCTTCCTCAGTTCCCTTCTTTATAGGCTCTGTCTTGTTCCAGATCTTCACTTTGTCATCCTTGGTAAGTCCTTCTACAATTTCAACATTGACTCCGTCCGAAATTCCTATTTTAACATCTTTACGCTCAAATTTCTGGTCGCCTATTAAGATTTCCACATAGGGCTCATCCGTAGTTTTATCAAATTGCAACAAAGCTTCCGGAATCACCATAACGCTGTCTTTTTTCTCCAAAACAAGGGAGGCATTGGCACTATACCCGGCACGAATTAAAAACTCGTCCTCAACGGTCACATCCCCTTCAATCTTAAACTGAACTGCTCCAGATTCTTCCACACCTTTTGGTGCAATAAACCTAAGTTTGGCATCAAATTCCTTGTCATTGATTGCTCCCAAACTAATCTTTAATGGCATCCCCAATTGCAATTTTCCAACTTCCCCTTCATCTACCTTTCCTTCAAAGATCATGATACTTAAATCCGCAATGGTGGCAATGGTGGTTCCGTCATTGAAATTGTTACTTTGGATCACTTGATCCCCTTCTTTTACAGGGATCTCCAATATAGTTCCAGATACCAAGGCCCTAATATTTGTATTGGCCGTTGCAGAGCCCCCCGCAGATCCTACACGGATGATCTGATAATCGGATTGTGCATTTTGCAATTCCAATTTAGCTTGATCATAGCGCAGTTGTTGTGAATTAAAATCCTGACTGGAAACAACCCCTTTATCAAATAGTATTTTATTTCTATCGAATTCAATTTTGGTGTTATTCAATGCAATTTCAGCATTCTTTACACGTCCCTTGGCTTGGTTTAAAGATTGCTCATTGGGCACCACCTTAATTTTTGCGATCAAATCTCCTGCCTTCACTTTAGCGCCTTCCTTTAGATATATCTTATCGATAATACCTGAAACCTGAGGCTTAATCTGCACCTCATCCTCCGGCACTACCTTTCCCGTAGCCACAGTTTTCTTTTCTACATTGGCGGTAAAAGGATTTTTTGTTTCGTATGTAATGGCAGATTTGCTATTCGTTTTTATGAAAAATGCTGCAGCCCATAATGCTCCCAACACTACGACTCCTATCAATACGTATTTTAGAATTTTGTTCATTTTGATCGTCTTTATTTAATGATATAGTTTAGTTTATTCTTCTCTTAATGCGTCAATTGGTTTTATGCTTACGGCACGTTGGGCAGGTATCAACCCGATCAATGTTCCTAGGATGACCATTATAGCCAAGGCCCCCAGAACATAAGGGATGGGCACTGTTGGGTTGGCATAGGGGAAATCTGAATCCTGTGTTAAACCGTTGATAAGGCTCAACACTCCCGCCCCCAGTATGATACCGATAACTCCAGCAATCATGGTCAAAAGTACCGACTCCAATATTATAAGGGCGCGTACCTCTCGTGGTGTTGCACCAAGGGCCCGTCTAACCCCTAATTCTTTGGTTCTTTCCTTAACGGAGATCAAAAGAATATTTCCAATACCTATGACCCCTGCCAGTATAGTAGCTATCCCCACTACTAGGGACAGGAAGGTTAATCCTTCGGCAAAACCAACAATTCTATTAAAAATCTCTCCCAGATTAAAGGAACCAAAAGCCCTTTCGTCCTTGGGGTTCACATTGTGAATGGTTTTAAGGAGTGATTTCACGTCTTTTTCTACCTGAATCACATCTGCATCGTCATAAGCTGCAATGGTCAACCAAGAAACATCTTCCCCGGTATTGTACAATTTTCTAAATGTGCTGAAAGGAATATAGATATCCGAATCACTTTCGAACCCGCCACCAGGTGTAAATTTATGTACCCCTACTACTTGAAAGAACACATTATCGATCCTAATAAATCCTCCTATAGGATCCTCCCCTTTTTCAAATATCTCTTTTTGGGTACGTTCTCCAATGACACAGACCTTTCGTGCCTGGTCTATATCCTCATCATTGATGAACCTGCCCCCATCATATATCTTCTTCGTGGCTATTTTTGTCAATACAGGATAATCCCCATAAACCGCATAATTCCCAGACTTGGTACCTCTAATAATCTGGGCTGGCTCGCTGCCAAAAATCCCCTTTACGTTTCTTGGGGCTATATATTGTATCTCTGGAACCCTATTTTCCAGTACGGTTACATCTTGTAGTTTTAGTTGCAACTGCCTTCCGGTTTTAAATCCTTTATAAGGCATGCTTGTACTTTGCGCCCAAGCGAACATACTGTTCATGGCCACATTTTCAAATTGTTTTTCAAAACCATTGTCCAACCCCTTTGCCGCACCGGACAATACGATATAAATAAAAATACCCCACAAAACACCAATCACCGTAATGATGGTACGGGTCTTGTTCTTACTTATAGAACCGTATATTTCCTGCCATGTATTTCTGTCAAATATAAATCGCATGTTATTCGTCTCTTAAAGCTACAATTGGTTTAATATCTGCCGCTCTTTTTGCAGGTAAGTAACCTGCGAGTGCACCAAATAAAATCAATACTATAGTGGCTGATATGGCCATGGTTAAATTGATAAACGGATTGGTTATAAAATAGTCTTTCAGCGTATCTCCAAGTGATCCCAAAATCGCGATCCCCAAGATCATTCCTATGAAACCTGATATAGTAGTTATGAAGACTGATTCCAATAGTATAGTGCTGATAACAGATTTAGGTGTGGCACCCAAAGCTTTTCTTATTCCCAGTTCCTTGGTTCGCTCCTTTACCACGAAAACCATAATATTACTGATACCAATAATTCCGGCAATAATGGTCCCAAAGGCCACAAAGGCCACAATTATTTGTAAAACCCTTGCGAATTGCTGATTTTGTTTTAACTGATCGGCTATATTTCTGATAAAGATTCCGCTTTCATCATCTGGACTGATATTTTTCTTATCCTTGATGAACCTGGTCAGACTCCTGTCAAAGGCCATGGCCCCGACATATCCAATTTCCGGTCTAAACCCAACGATAATTTGATCTATCTTATCTGTATTCTTTTCAATTAACTGCCTTGTAGTGTATGGGAGATATATGGTCCTTTCCTCATTGTCCCCACCCTCGTCCTGAAATACTCCAATGACCATAAATGCACTTCCGCCTATATCAATATAGTTGCCTATGGAATTATCCGAACCAAAAAGATCCTTTTCTACCAATCTTCCGATAACCGCGTATTTAGTTCTATTGGTGACATCAGCTTCGTTGATGTACCTACCCTTCATCATTATGGTCTTTTCTGCGTACTGATGGGCAGGACCTACCGCTCTATTGGAATAGTTATTGGATTCATTCTTATATTTCACCAAGCTACTTCTAGAGATCCTTGGGGTGGTATATTCCAGGAACATGGGGAAATTCTTTTCTATATCGGCTAAATCGCTGTTTTCAAATTCTATTTGCCTATTTGCCTTATAACCTTTGTATGGTTTTGTGGTCCTCCCTGGGAATACAAAAAATACATTGGTGGCATCGTCTCCAAAAAACTCATCAAAGGTGTTGATCAGTCCGTTTCCGAAACCAAAGAGAACAACGAATATGAAAATACCCAGTGCAACGG
This sequence comes from Sediminicola sp., assembly GCA_041602195.1. GTDB lineage: Bacteria > Bacteroidota > Bacteroidia > Flavobacteriales > Flavobacteriaceae > Sediminicola. Next base: position 3,890 of record JBFIGS010000158.1, read on the forward strand.
TAAACCCTGACAAAAATGTCCTTAGTTTATTCTTTTGAATGGTCTGGAAGATTTCCTTCCAATTGTCCCTGCTAAACATATTGCGACGCTCTTACCTGTTCAACCCTTTTATCTTCCAGAATTATCCCATCCTTCAAATGAACGATACGTTTGCACATATTGGCAATATCAGGTTCATGCGTAACAATTAAGATGGTATTTCCCTTGTCGTTAATTTTTTGGATAAGATCCATTACTTCATAAGAAGTTTTACTGTCCAATGCTCCCGTTGGCTCATCTGCCAACAACACTTTTGGTTCGGCCGCCATGGCCCGTGCAATGGCCACACGCTGTTTTTGTCCACCTGAAAGCTCATTGGGCAAGTGCCCGGCCCATTCCTTTAGACCTACCTGCTCCAAATATTTTAAAGCCTTTTCTTGTCGTTCTTTCCTCCCTACCTTTTGATAGTACAAGGGCAGGGCCACATTTTCAAGAGCTGTTTTGTAATTGATTAGGTTGAAGGATTGAAATACAAAGCCCAGAAATTTGTTTCGATAATTGGCCGCCTTGGTTTCGTTCAGATTGATTATGGGTACGCCATCTAAAGTATAGGAACCTTCATCCAATTCGTCCAACATTCCCAGAATATTCAATAAGGTTGATTTACCAGATCCTGAAGAACCCATGATGGCCACCAATTCTCCTTCTTCAACGGAAAAATTAATGCCTTTTAGTACATGGAGGGCGTTGCTTCCCATCTTATAGGATTTATGAAGATCTTTAATTTCTATCATAACAAAATTGAATTGGATGTTTGCGTTTAGATACGCTGATAAGACTAGGAAGATTCCTTTTTGTTACAACTTTTTGTCTAAAATATTTTCAAATGGACTACTTCTTTATTTTTTTGAGGTTTTCAAATTAAAAGAAACTGCAACCAAATGACCAATTAGTTGGGCGATAGAGGTGATTAATGAACAGGATAAGTTCCAGAACTACAGTTATCCACATTAGTGAGCCAAGTGATAGTCTTAACAAGGCATAACCTCTGGAAAGAAATTTAAAGAATAAGGGCTGTAAAAGGTGTTGGGATAGAAACTAGTGCAGCTTAAATGACGCTGGAAACACTGAGGGATATTTAAAGGCTATAATCTTGAAAATTGGTATATGAAATAGGACAAACCCTCCTTAAGTTCTCATTTTTCTATAAATGAAATAAAATAAACCTGCAACCAGAATATAGGGAACTGCCATAAGGTAGACTATCCCGTTATTGATCCCTTCTGCAGCGGAAGTATCGGCCTCGCTCTCCAAGACTGCGCGACACATGGCACATTGGGCCTCCATAAATTGTGGCAGTAAAACCGCTAAGAGGGTTAGAACAACTAGAATGCCTTTATTTTTCAAAATGCGTACTTTAAATTATTGAATATAGTAAGGGGATATCATTAAATACACTACCACCCCTGTCACAGCTACATAAAGCCATATTGGAAAGGTAATCTTTGCCAATTTCCTATGTGCTTCAAACTTCTTCAAATAAGCTCTGGCATAGGTTCTCAATACCAATGGAATAATAGCAATGGACAAAATAATGTGTGTGATCAATATAAAATAATAGACCCATTTGACCCACCCTTCCCCTCCGAAGGTTGTGGAGTCCGAGGTCATGTGATAGGCCACGTACATGACCAAGAACGCCAAGGACAAGGCAATACATGTGGTCATTAGGTTCTGGTGCAAGGTTCTCTTCCCATTTTTTATGGCCCACACTGCAACTATCAACAAAAGGGCAGTAAGTCCGTTGGTAGCCGCATAAATTGGCGGTAAAAAGGAAAGTGGCTCCACATTCGGCAATTTCACCCCGAACAAGATAGCAACCACTACTGGGATCACTACGGAAACCAAGGTAATCAGTTTATTAAATTTCTTCTCTTTTAAAGCAATGGTATCCATCCTATTCTTCCAATAATTTTTTAATATCCTCTTTTAAAATAGCAATCTGTTCTTTTTCTCCCTGTTCGTTCTCACCCTCAGATTCCGAGATGGTCCCCCTGTAGTAGATAATTGGGTTCCCAAAGTCATCCACCCTAGATCTGATGAATCCTTTTTTATCAATCAAGGCAAATAGTCCAGAATGTTCAAAGCCTCCAGGGGCATTGGGCGTTTGGGCCGCAAAAATATTGAAGCCGTTATTGGCCAAGTCATAGATTTCTTCATGACTACCGGTCAACAAATGCCAATCTATATTAGTTATCCCATAGGATTCGGCATACTTCTTCAAAACTGTCGGGGTGTCGTACTCTGGATTAATGGTAAACGAAGCCACTCCAAAATTTTGAAAATCTTTAAATTCTTCTTGAATCTCCACCAAATTTTTGTTCATTATCGGACAA
>JBFIGS010000159.1:0-6153 GCA_041602195.1 Sediminicola sp.
ACTAAACAGGCCGTGGACGTAACCGATCAGGAAAAAATGGCCTTTAATCAAAAAGAAGGGGATACAATCACCATTGCCAATGATAGCTTGGAATATGACATAATTATCATTGAACCTGGTTTTAACTTTTGGTTGCGATCTATTGCAAGACCGAGACAATATTATTCACAATCCTTTATGGAAAATAGGAATGATATGTATGTGAGGGAATGGAACGCTAGAGTGCTACAACCACAACGCTTTGGTCCAAATCTGTATGAGCTACAAATCAATTATGATCCCAACATAGATTATGGCTATGAGGTTAATTACCAGCTATATAATTATTTCATCTATTTCCAACGCAAATACAATCAACGTTTGGGCCCTTTTGTTCCTAGAATTTAAAAGCTTTATATTTGCCCGAGAATTTAAAATAGGATATGAAGAAACTAAAAGAACGTTGGGACATTGATACCAACTTCGAAGTCATCGTCATTTTATTGGTATTTGCCATTACTGGTTCTAGTTCAGTAAAAATAGCAAGGCCCTTGTTAGAATCAATAGGGTTTACAAGAGCTATTTTTCCCGAAGCAGGTATTTACACCTTTCTATATTGGACAACACGGATTCTTATTATATTTCCTATATATCAATTATTGCTTATTCTTTTCGGATGGATATTTGGCCAATTTAAATTTTTCTGGAATTTTGAAAAGAAAATGCTCGGAAGATTGGGCCTAGGCTTTCTGTTTAAATAAACTTATATTTTTCTTTAGATACCTTATAGTTTTTACTTAAATAGGTATCGGGGATAAAGAGTAAAAAACAATTTATTAGGAGCATCAGCCTTTTTGTTGGTTGGTGCAATGGAGGCTTCTCTGGTTTTCGAATTATAACATTACATTTATGGTCATGAAGAGTTAAAATGTGGCCTAGTAGGGAAGGCACATATCCACAGGTCCGAATTAGATCGTGATTTTCAGAAATCTAATATTGTACAGCACTATTTCCTTCCCCAGTTTCAGTTTGATGATATTTTTACAACCTGGACTAGAGAGGACCATTTCGATTATTAAACTATTGTCAATTTTCGTCAAAATCTTCACTTTTCCCTCAGGGGACCAGTAACTAGTATATGGGAGCTTTTTAAATATGTTATTATTTTTTAAAACTAAATTATGTACAAGTCATTTTTCGTGACTCTTTTAGTGCTTCTTTTTGCATTAGAAAGCGGTTACTCGCAAAATTCAATTTCTGGAACCATTACAAGCAACGAGGACCAATCCCCTTTAGAGCAGGTCGAGATATATTTTCCACAATTGGAAAAAGGTACCTTGACCGACGCAAGCGGAAACTATTCCCTTTTAAATTTACCTGTTGGACCTTATAAAATTGTAATAGCCTATTTAGGATTTCAAACTTTTTCAAAAACCATTGATATTCATGATGGCGAAAACGTCTTGGACGTCAGTTTAAAAGTCAGTGCTATAGAAATGGAAGAAGTCATAGTTTCCACTCCCTTTCATAAATTACAAAGTGAGAATGTCGTTAAGGTAGAATATGCCAACGTAGCCATGCTTAGAAAGAAAGGAGCCATTACTTTAGCCGATGGGATAACCAATATCGCAGGGGTAGAAAGCGTTTCTACTGGTATTGGTATAGGCAAACCGGTAATTAGAGGGTTGAGTTCTAACAGGGTTTTGGTCTATACCCAAGGCGTAAGATTGGAAAACCAACAATTTGGTGATGAACATGGACTAGGTGTGAATGATGCGGGAATTGAGAGCATAGAGGTAATAAAAGGGCCCGCCTCCCTACTCTATGGTTCAGACGCCATGGGTGGAGTGTTATATTTAAACCCAGAAAAATTTGCGCCATCAAATTCTACAGATGGGGATATCAATCTTAATTATTTTTCCAATACTCAGGGATTTGGTGCCAATGCCGGATTTAAAACATCTGGTGAAAACCTCAAATTTATACTAAGAGGAGGAACAACCTCACATGCTGATTACAAAACTGGGGATGGAGATAGGGTAACCAATTCAAGATTTAAGGAAAATGATATAAAAACGGGTGTTGCTTATCAAGGAACTAAATTTAATACTGAGGTAAGATATAATTACAATGCCACCGAAATTGGAATACCGGAAGCTATTGGGGAACAGACCACTGAACGAACTCCGGAACTCCCCTTTCAACAGATAGCCAATCAAATCCTTAGCTCCAAGTCAAATTTATTTTTTGACAGATCAAGCATGGAGTTTACACTTGGCTATACTTTTAACGAAAGAAAGGAATTTGAAGATGACCCTCAAAATGCCGCTTTGGATATGGATTTATCCACTTTTAATTATAACATTCACTATAATCTGCCCAAATTTGGAAAAGTGGAGACCATATTTGGCTTACAGGGAATGCATCAGAGCAATTCTAATTTTGGGGAAGAGATTTTAATACCAGATGCCATCACCAACGACATTGGCGCTTTGGCTACCTCCCACATCCATTTTAATGGTACTAATGATCTTCAAGTAGGCATCAGGTATGATCATAGGTCTATTAATAGTGAGGCCGCAGGAATACCAAGTGATGAGGATTACATAGCCCAATTAAATAGGGATTTTAGCAGTTTTAATGCTGCAGCAGGCTACAAATTGAACTTTGCCAAGTCTTTTATTGGTCGATTAAATTTAGCCTCTGGGTTTAGGGCCCCTAATTTGGCCGAGCTAACTTCCAATGGAGTCCATGAAGGCACCAATAGATATGAAATAGGTAATGCAGATTTGAAGAATGAACAGAACATTCAATCTGATATTTCATTGGAATTTAAAAATGAACATATAGAAATATATGCCAATGGGTTTTTAAATGATGTGAACAATTATGTTTATTTGGAGCCTACGGGAACTTTTCAGGAAGATAATGCCGTTTATAATTACGAACAACAAGATGCTCAGTTATATGGTGGTGAATTTGGGTTCCATTTACACCCACATCCATTAGATTGGCTTCATTTGGAAAGTAGTTACCAAACCGTGATCGGGAAATTGGATAGCGGTGACTACCTACCCCTTATCCCAGCTAATAGTCTCACCAATACCATTAGAATTGAGCAATCCAATACAAATTACTGGTTAAGCAACAGTTACGCCTTTGTAACCTTAAAATCGGCTTTCGACCAAAATAAAGTGAATAAATTTGAAACAGCTACAGAAGGATATAGCATTTTAAATATTGGTATTGGAGGCAACATATACGTAGGTAAACAAGATATTGAAATACGTGTCAGTGGAAACAATGTTTTGGATAAGTCCTATGTTTCCCATTTATCCCGATTAAAATCTGATGGAATAAATGACATAGGCCGAAATATTAGTCTGGCACTTAGTCTACCTTTATAATATCCAACAGAATGGTTTAAAAAATGGGAGCATCATAAAGTGTTCCCATTTTTTATTTTTATTTATTTCTTTGGGGTACCAAAACCATGTGTTACTTGCCCCAAAAAATCCTTAGGAAACTCTTCATCCCCTTTAAACCCTAATTCAATGTCTCCACTATCTTCAGGAATATAACTGGTTTTGAAAATATAGTCCCAAAGACTAAGGCTTATACCAAAATTTACGCCATAAGTACCCTTAGGTAAGGTGTATGCATGATGGTACAAATGCATTACCGGGTTGTTGAACAGGTATTTCAATGGCCCCCAGGTAATTTTAATATTGGAATGATTGAAATGTCCTATGGCAATGGCAAGAAAATGGACAATGTAAGCCTGTTCTGGCTCAAATCCCCCTAAAATCATTACTCCAAAAGTCTTTAACGGCTTGTAGAACACATTTTCCATCCAATGATATCTCAAATGTGCCGCAAATCCCATTTCCTTTACGGAATGATGGACCTTATGAAATTTCCATAAAAATGCGTACTTATGAAGTAGAATGTGCGTAAACCACTGGACAAAATCCAAAACGATAAAAAATATCAATAATTGGAAAACCATAGGAAGATTGCTTAAATCCAATATGGCCAAGCTCTTGGATGAAATTCCTATATCATTAAAGAATACCCCCAGTAGCTTATAAAAACCACTGATTACTATAGCGAAAATGAAAAAGTTAAAGAACATATAGAAACCATCCATCCAAAAATCCTTTCTGAAAACAGATTGGTATTTGCGCCATGGAAATAAGATTTCCAAGGTCCACACCAACAATGAAATGGCTATAAGTCCCCAAAAGTAATTATTGTACCAAGGCACCTCCATAAGAATGGATTTCCATGTCCATTCTAAGGTTCCCATAAAAGATTTAATAAAAGCTTCTGTATATTTTTCCAATATAAAACGTATTGTTTTACTACTATGCTAAGTAGTAAAATAGGTGCATTCCTTACATCAAAATATTTTCTATTTTAATGGGTACCACTCTATATCCTTTAAACCTTCCCTTCTCCCTTTTTTTATTGGACCATAGTTTTTTGCCAAATAATCTACTATTACCCCTTCATTTTCACCCAGGTCCCATAAGTTTTGGGTTTTCTGCATCCATCGTATGGTGGCTGTCCACCCTTCTTTGCTCATCCTGTTTTGTGTTACCAGTTTTGCAGAATGACAATTCGTGCAATTGTTTATTACTTGCTGCATCCCTACGGCCTCAATAAACCCTGTTCTCACGTGAATTCCATTTTCTATTTTATCTATATCTTCCTCAATGTCAACATATTCAATGTCGTTGTTGGAAGTGTCGAATAAGGTCGCTTCCGCCTTATCATAAAAATAAAAAATAACAGCAAGTAGCACCACGAGTAATAAAAACCCACTGATGAGAAGTCTATAGGGTGACTTAAAATTTTGTTTATTTTTTTCTGACTTTGCCATTTATCTAAACCACTTTAACTGCTATTCTATGGCATGCATTATTTAAATATCCTTTTGGGTTCCATCCCGGCACCAGCATGGGTTGTGCTTTGCCATTACTATCAATCGCTTTGGCCCATACCTCATAATATCCCTTTTTAGGAAATTGTATTCCCGCCGAAAAGTGTTGCCATGCCAAACGGTTTATAGGCTTTTCAAGTGAACAAGAATTCCATGTGGCACCAAAATCAATAGAATACATCACTTTGGAAACTTCCAGTTCTCCAGCCCATGCATGTCCCCTAATCTTTAAGGTAATTCCCGACTCCAATAATGCACCTGATTTCGGATAGGTTATCAATGATTTCACCGGCATAGATTCTATAATCGCCATTTCCGAATCTTTTACCTCCTCTCCCGGAGCCACTGGATTTTTTGGCACTCTGTAAGAAGAACCCGTCATTTTTTCACCGTCATGTTCTTTATTCCTAATGCTGATCCTGTTGATCCATTTACCTGAGACAGATGCGGGCCACCCTCCTGCCACCAAACGCAGCGGATATCCATGGGCAAGGGGAATATCTTTTCCGTTCATCTGAAAGGCCAGTATCGTTTCATCCATTAATGCTTTTTTCATAGGCACTCCCCTAGAAATTGGCTCTTTATTAGGGTCACGGGTCAAATGAAGATCTTGGGCATGGTAACCTATGTATACGGCATCTTGTTTTATTCCAACATCTTCCAGTAGGTCCTTAAGCCTAATCCCTGTCCAATTGGCACAGGAAACGGCACCGACCGTCCATTGATTGCCTTTGGCCGGGGGATCAAATTCATTACGTCCATTTCCACCACATTCCAGGGTCAGTTGATATGTGTATTTTTTAAATTTTGTTTTGAGTTCTGCTAAGGTGTAGGTCTTATTTTGTTTTACAGATTCCCCATCAATAGTAAGTGTCCAATTTTGAGCGTCAATATTTTCTGGAATTAACCCATTATTTCTAATAAACATCGATTTGTTGGGGGTAATCCTATCATCCAATAAGTGTGCTTTGGCCTCTATATTCCATGGTTTGTCATTTAAAACCACCATTTCCTTGTCCTTGGCGAACATTTTGTAAGGATCATTGTCCTGTAGGGCCAATGGCTTATATTCCAATGGCATAGAAGATCCAAATACAATTTCAGTTCCAATGATCCCCGACATGGCGCCTAGAGCTACCTTGCCAACAAAATTTCTTCTCTTCATAAATCTACAATTAGCAATTGTGTTTAAGCGATTGAATAAAACTAATGAAATTAAGATACATACC
>JBFIGS010000160.1:0-6152 GCA_041602195.1 Sediminicola sp.
AAAACCAGTATGTCCATCATCGATATTTCCAGCGAAAAGCAAAAATCACAGGAGTTGGCCAATAGCGAACAATTGTACCGATCCATAACCGAGAACAGTAGCGACATTGTCTGCCATCACAAGCCGGACGGAACCTACACCTACGTGACCCCCTCCTTTTCATACAAATTCGGGTATACCCTAGATGAAGTTATTGGTTCTGATCCCTACACTTATTTCCATCCAGACGACAAAAGACGCATCAAGGAAGAGGCTCATAAAAAATCCCTTCAAGGTGTCGAAATAGAGCCCATTAAATACCGTTTCAAAAAAAAAGACGGTTCTTTTCTGTGGGTAGAAACTATTTCCAAACCAATTATGGAGAGCGGTACAGTTACTTCCTTACTAACCTCAACCAGAGTCATCCAAAAACGGGTGGAGCTGGAAAAGGAACTTGCCCACACCTTGGACATCTTCAGGACCTCGTTCAATAATGCCCCTATTGGCATGGTACTCGTTGGACCAGATGGAAAATTCCTAAGGGTAAACAATAATCTATGTACACTTCTGGGGTACACGGAACAAGAATTGAAGCAGTGCACATTTTCCGACATCACCCACCCCAAGGATCTTAAAAAACACGTCTTGCCATTAGGTCAATTGATAAATGGCGAAGTGAAAAGCATACAACTTGAAAAACGCTATATAACCAAGGAAGGAAATGCACTTTGGGTAAACCTCAGTGTATCCAAGGTAAGCAATCTAGATGGCTCCCTACGCCATTTTATAGGCCAAATGGAGAATATCACCCAAAGAAAAAAAGCACAACAACATCTTTTAAAGGAAAAGGTACGGCTTCAAAATATATTGGAAGGCACCAATGCAGGTACGTGGGAATGGAACATTAAGACTGGATCCACTGTATTTGACAACAGATGGGCAGAGATTGTTGGATACACCCTGGAAGAATTGGCTCCTGTAAATATCGAAACCTGGTCATCCTTGTGTCATCCTGAAGACCTGAAAGTGTCCAACGCCAAGATCAGGGCGTGCTTCAATAAAGAAGCGGACTATTATGAAGCGGAGGTACGCATGAAACACAAACAAGGACACTGGGTATGGGTTCTGTCCAGAGGGAAGGTAACTTCATGGTCATCAGCTAAAGGAAGAGCCCTTAAAATGTCAGGAACACATTCCGATATAACAAGGACCAAAGAATATGAAGGTTCCCTAAAAAAGCTGAACATGCAGCTACAGAAGAACGCAAAACTTCTGGAGGCGTCAAATGCGGAATTGGAACAGTTCGCCTACATCGCCTCACATGATCTTAAGGAACCTCTACGTATGGTACGCTCCTTCATCGACTTACTGGAAAAAAAATACGGGCAACTTTTGGATGATAAGGCCAGGAAATACATTCACTTCGCCGTAGATGGCGCCCAAAGAATGACCAGTTTAATTGATGAACTCCTGATATATGCAAGATTAGGTTCCAAAGATACAGAGGATACAGAAAAAATAGACCTCAACCTCATCCTTGAAGAGGTCCTTACTTTGGCCAAGGCCACAATAGAGGAAAGTGGTGCGGTAATCCAAAGTGATTCACTACCCATTATCCATGCCGAACATACAGCGATAAAACTTATATTTCAAAATCTAATAGGAAATGCCCTTAAGTATCAGAAACCGGGCAACCAACCGCATATATCGATTGGGGTTAAGGATAAAATGTCCTTTTGGGAGTTTGCTGTGACCGACAATGGTATAGGGATTCCCAATGACAGCAAAAACAATGTTTTCCAACTGTTTAAAAGGCTACATTCCAAAGATGAATATCCCGGCACGGGAATGGGACTGTCCATATGCTCTAAGATCATAAATAATCTTGGAGGGGAAATTTGGGTGGAGAGCGAAGAAGGAAAAGGGGCAACTTTCTATTTTAGCATACCCAAGATCAACATGTAAAATCCAAGTTCCAAAGGCTATTCGGAGTTCCCTTTCATGGAAAATCTCACCCCATTGGTTTGGCTGCGCTTGAGCTGCACTGAATACTTCAGCCAAAACTGCACCGTATTAAAGACCAATTTCTCAAAATTATCAAAGTCTTCTGGTTTGGTCAAGAATCCTGAGGCATCATTGTCATAAGACTTGTTAATATCCCTGAGGGAAGATGACGTACTGAAAATAACTATGGGAGTATCCTTTAATAGGATTTCATTTCTGATAAAGCGCAAAACGTCGTGGCCGTTTTTCTTCGGCAGATTGATGTCCAAAAAAACCAATTCGGGAGACCCATGTCCATTTGAAAAGTAATCGATCGCTTGCTTACCATCTTTGCAAATAGTAACATTTTTAACGCCCAAACGTTCCATTACCTCATTCATTAAAAAGAGGTCTCCTTCATTATCATCTATAATCATGATATGTGAATGCTCAATCATATTACTACGGGGGATTAGTACAGATTGTAAGCTATAAATATTCTAAAAAAATTGTGACCTCTTGATTTGGTGTAAAAATCCTGAACTTCTTTATAATGTTTTTAACTTTTTTTTTACAAAGCTACTCCTTATTTTGGATAATATTCAATAAAAACACACAAATACGATAATTATAGCTTATTTTCTAAGAATTGTTGTGAATTCCATAAAAAATAAAAAAAACAGATCGGCAATTCTTCTCGATACTTCCCGCGAAGAACTCCTTTTAAAACCCACGGGGCCATACCACCTTTAACTTCTTATTGAGGAACCTTACCCTTTTCCTATTTCTACCACCGAGGCCTCAGACGAGATTTCCTTGATGATATTATCCAATTCATTTGCGGAGTTAACGATTTCTTTGAGAAAAAAGACCTGTTCTTCCGATAGTCCGTTTAAATCATCATTCAACAGATCCGCTAGGCCCATTAATCTGGCCAATGGGGCCCTCACTATGTGCGATTGTTTCCAAGCTATTTCCTTTAATTTTTCGTTCTGGTTTTCTATAGCATTTATATACAAGGTCCGTTCCGTTATATCGTTGGCCAATACTACCCTGGTTTTTTTATTGTTCAAAATCAGGAACTTACTGTGTATCTCCACATCAATCTCCTTACCATCCTTAAAACGGTGTTTCCCAATTCTATTCCTGTAAGATTCATCCTCTCTACCAAAATCGTCCAAATGATTCAAGAGATTATGAAGGTCTTCCTTTGGTCTGATATCCTTTATGCCCATTCCCAAAAACTCATCCAAACTATACCCGTAGTTCTTAACTGCGGCTTCATTGACATCTATAAATTTATAGGTTTCCACATCATACACCCACATGGGTTGCGGACTTAAATGGAAAAGGTCGTTATATCGTTTTTCGGAATGCTCCAGTGCAAGAATAAACTTTTTACGATCGATATTGTGCAATATACTCTGGTACAGGGCCAATGGACTTAAACTGTCCTTCACCAGATAATCCGAAATTCCCATTTGCAATGACCGTATACTAAAAGGCATATCTGTATAGCCCGTTAGTATAATTACCGGTATTTCACCGCTTATTTTCAGGATTTCCTTGACCAGGTCTTCGCCACTTCTATCTGGAAGGGAGAGGTCTAGTAAAATGACATCAAATACTTGGTCCTGGGCTTCCAATACCTTTTTGGCATCCCTAAAACTCTGTGCATTCTCAATACGGGCATCCAGTATGTGTTCGTCAAGATATTCTTCGACCAATACCATATCGCCCGGGTTATCCTCAACCAATAAAATTCTGTATTTGTATTTATCCTTGTCCATTCTATATTAATTCTAACCTAATTCTACAAAAGTGATCCCAAAATTATTGCCCTCCTTTTATTCATATAGTTTTGTGGATATATTTAAACATTACAATTAAAAGGCCGCACTAAATTTCAGATCAAAGGAACATGAATGTTGTCCACATCAACGTTTTTTTATAGTAAAGAAGAAGGTGCTTCCAATACCTTCCTGGCTCTCTACCCATATTTTTCCCCCAAGGGTCTCTACGATCTTCTTGGTAATGGCCAATCCCATCCCTATTCCACTATATTCGTTTCTGTTATGCAAACGCTGAAAGATGATGAATATTTTTTCAAAATATATCGGATCCAATCCTATTCCATTATCCTTTACGGAAAAACACCATTCCCCCTCACGTTCCTCGGACACTATTTCTATGCTCGGGGCAACGTCTTGTTTTTTATACTTTAGCCCATTGCCCACCAGGTTCAAGAACACTTGTCGCAATGGGGATTTAAAGCTATTGATCACGGGCATTTTGCCAATGGCAATATTGGCATTGCTTTCCCCTATTTGCTTTTTGTGCAACAATAGGACCTCATTTAGTAAGGCTTGGATATCTACCTCCTCCATATTTTCCACAGTACCCCCTACCCTGGAATAGTCCAAAAGCTCCAGTATTATTTTTCGCATTCGTTTGGCGCCGTCCACCGCATAATGGATATACCGTTTACCCTTTTCGTCAATGGTATCCTTGTATTTGTTATCCAATAAAGTCAGAAAACTGGTAATCATGCGCAATGGCTCTTGCAGGTCATGGGATGTCACATAGGCAAACTGCTCCAATTCCGCATTGGAAACCTCCAATTGTTTAGCCTTATTCTCTAATTGTGTGTTCAAGAACCTCAAGGAATCTTCATATTCCTTTCGATCACTAATATCCATGAGTGCCCCAATGACTCTTAAGGGTCGACCTTTTTCATCTCGTAAAATACAGGCATTGTCCATTACGTAGGCATAGCTCCCATCGCTCTTCAGCAGGCGGTACTCACTTTTATAATGGTTCGTATTGATGTCCTTCAAGGCATCTGTAGTGGTTTTAAACACTCTCTTTTCATCGTCTTTATGGACTAGTTTGGCCCAAGTTTCCAGGTTAATATTCCCTTTTTTTGGATCGTGTCCAAATCGATCCAAAAACCCATTGCCCCAGAATACTTCGTTGCTCCTCACGTCCCAATCCCATATGGCATCCTGTGTCGCCTCTACCACCTTGGCAAAGCGTTCATTGGAGATTTTCATTTTCTCTATAGCATCCTTTCGGGAAGTGATATTTTTAAAATACACCGTGAGCCCTTTGCCTTCACTTGTTGGAAATACACTTACGTCCAACCAAATATTACTTGGTTTATAGAAGCCCTCAAAATGGACCGGCTCCCCCTCTTTTAACGCATATTGAAACTTATCGAAAAATTCCGTACCCGCCGTTTCATCGAATACCTCCCTTATTTCTTTTCCTAATATTTCCTCACTTGCTCTACCTAGTATGCTCATTGCCATCTTGTTCCAATAGGTCACCACCCAATTTTCATCTACGGCAAAGAAGCCATCCCCAATACTCTCAAGGATTTGGATTCGTTCCAATTCGGCCAATTTTCGGTGGTGTATATCTTGGCTGGATCCATAAATCCTTACGGCTTTTCCATTGATCACCTCTGCCTCCCCTATCACCTTGATCCATTTTTCCTTCCCTTTTGGGGTCACTATCTGTAGTTCCTCAGTAAAAGACGCTCCCGTGGCAATAGCATTACCTATCAATTCAGAAATAAGATTTCTACTTTCCCCTTCCTTGTAGAATTGGATGCCAGTTTCTAGATTAGGCACGTAATCCATAGGTACTTCGTGAATTTCTTTGACTATATCAGACCAATACACCGTGTTTTCCTCCAAATCCAATTCCCAACTACCTATCTTGGCCAGTTTTGTAGCTTGGTCCAGCAACTCTTCTAATTCCTTCTTATCTGTAATATCCTTTCCCACACAGTAAGTAATACCATGTTCAACGGCAGGGGTAAGGGTCCAAATTACCCAAACGGTTTCCTTTTTAAAGTTTAAACAGCGTAATTCAAGATCGATGGAAGACTTCTTTGATTTATTTACATCTGCCAAGGTACTTTCCAATAACTCCCTATCCTCAGGATGTATAATGTCCAAGAATTTCATTCTAGAAATTGTATGTGTTGTTTTATTGAGTAGCTCAGAAAAAGAAGGGTTGATTCTTTTAAAATATCCTTCTTCATCAAAACTGCAAATAAAATCCGGAGTATAATTGATAATTTGGTTTAGTTCGTCTTCTAACTGCTTTCTAGCGATTTCTGCTCCTAAATAGGCTCCAAATTCATCCAAAAATGTTTCTAGAACGTTTAGGCTTTTCTTATC
>JBFIGS010000161.1:0-6149 GCA_041602195.1 Sediminicola sp.
ACGGGTAGATGGGCGTCCTATACCATTCTCCTTCATCAGTTCCCTCATTTCATCATCATCTACTTGTTTTCCGGCTGTTTCCATGGCCCGCAACAACGTTGCCTCTGTAAATTGTTTGGGGGGGTTGGTCTGTTTTTCTAAAAATGAAGGTTCATGTGGTCCTTTTTCGCCCTTTACAAAAGTTGGCAATATGCCGGCTTCCTTTGTTTTAGCCTCTGGATTTTCAAAAACAATCTTCCATCCTTTGGACAATATTTCCTTTCCTGTTGTTTTAAAGGTTATGGCATCGACCTGTCCAAGTACTGTGGTATTTGCTACCTGACAATCCTCATAAAAAACGGCAATGAATCGCCTTACAATAGCATCATAAACCTGTTGTTGGTTGTATTGAAGTTTTATTTGTACCCCAGTGGGAATAATCGCGTGGTGATCGGTAACCTTACTATCATTAAAGACTTTGGACGATTTTCTTATTTTTTTACTTAATATGGACTGGGTAAGTTCTGCATAATTGGTCAATTTTTGAAGAATACCAGGTACCTTGGGGTAAACATCATTGGGCAAAAAAGTGGTATCCACTCTGGGATAGGTCACCACCTTTTGTTCATATAACTTCTGCACCATCTTTAAGGTCTCATCTGCTGTAAATCCAAACTTGGTATTGCAGTACACTTGTAATCCAGTTAGATCAAAAAGTTTGGGGGCATATTCCTTGCCCTTCTTCTTGGTTACGGAAACAATTTCGAAATCTTCTCCCTTCACCTTTTGTGCCATGATTTCCCCGTCCTCCATCTTAAGAAAGCGACCTTCTTCATAGCTAAAAAGGGTATCCCTATACAGGGTTTGTAATTCCCAATAGGGTACAGGCTTAAAATCCTCAATTTCCTTAAACCGGTTGACCACCATGGCCAAGGTTGGAGTTTGCACGCGGCCCACGGAGAGCATTTGCTTATAACCCCCGTGTTTTAGAGTATACAATCGGGTGGCATTCATCCCTAAAAGCCAGTCTCCTATGGCCCTAGAAAATCCTGCGTAATATAGATTATCATAGTTTTGAGAAGGTTTTAAAGCGTTGAAACCTTCTTTTATGGCCTCCGTGGTCAGTGATGAAATCCATAGCCGCTTCACCTCTCCCTTGTAATTCGCCTGGTGCATCACCCAACGCTGTATCAATTCTCCTTCCTGACCCGCATCCCCACAGTTGATAACCACCTCCGCCTGGTCGAATAATTTTTTTACAATCTTAAACTGTTTTTGAATGCCCGAATTTTCCACCACTTTGGTCTGGAATTTTTCGGGCAGCATGGGAAGGTTGTTCAGGTCCCAACTTTTCCAATAAGATTTATAGTCGTTTGGTTCGAAGAGGGTACATAGGTGTCCAAATGTAAAGGTTACGGCATATCCGTTACCTTCAAAATATCCGTCGTGCTTGGTATTTGCTCCAAGAACAGCGGCAATTTCTCTGGCAACACTAGGTTTTTCTGCAATACAAACTTTCACTTATTGGAATTTAAACGGAGGTGCAAAGTAAACATTTTCATGAAAAGGGGAGCTAACTGGTGGACCTTAAAATCTAAACGAAATCAATCCTTTCCCAATATTATTTGAAAGTTGGAATCGACAGAATTTATACATTGGGATAGTTATTTAACCTTTATAAGAACGGCTTCTGAACTTGAAAGATCTGAATTCAGAACAATTTTTTCCGAAGAAGTACCATCAGAAACTTCAATGGAAACCGTATTTGGGGGAATAGTCCCAAGATTATGGGCATATAAAAATAGATCATTGGATTTGGAGGAATTCAATTGTACTTGAAACTGTTTTTTATTCTTAGTCAATGAGTATTTCGCAACTATAGGTTCCCCATTGAGATAAACGGACACAATATCCCCATCTTGCTCCTTGTTGTCCCAAAGATCTATGGTTATATTTTTGCTTCTGACCGTCAGTTCCTTCACATAGCTTATCTTCCGGCCAGCGAACTCAGTCCTTTTGGTAGTTTCGACTACCCTATTCTCAGTTATATATTTGTTCTTGGTTTCATTCTTTATGGAAAAGGAAGGGGTCACGTACTTTGCAATCTTGAACTTATCGGATGGGAATAGCTCAATGGCCATGATTTTAAAATTATCACCAGGTTCTATGTTCTTTTCCAATTGGATGCCGCTAGCACTTTCCTTGTTTTTAAAGATACCAAGCTCCTGCACCATCATATCATTTTTGACCAAGAAAAAACGAATGGACTTGCTTGCATCAATATTGGCAGTTACCCATGTGAGATCTATAGGATTTTGGACGGATAATACTGTGTTTTTGGTAGGGTAGGTGACCGTAATGGACGATTTCCATCTTCTGCGTTCATCTATGCGCAACCGGTTCAAATAATCCAAGTTTTTTTTGAAATTGATATATGGAGCATACACCGCTATACCTGTTCCTGTCTCCTTTAGGATATCATAAAATTCATTTAATTGAATTAAGGCCGTTACCAAAGGAATCTTGTCAAAATAGGTCTTATCCAATTCTTCAATTTTAGCCATTGCCTTTTTGATGTTACCACCATTACCACTTGTGTTGGCAGAGGAAGTACTTTTGTCCATTATGGTTTTGGCATGATCTAATTTTGCATATCCAAACCTATTGTCCAAAAACTCAATGGCCTCTTCATAACTGATTGAATCGTTTTTTATCAATTTCTGAGCAAGTTCAAAAGCTCTTTCATATTCCTTAAGACCTTCCGATATAGTGGCTCTAGCAAGTTTAATACTTGCTTTTTCCTCCGAATTCACGGCATCCTTCAAGACAGCCAAATAGCGGTCTTTTGAAATAAAATTACCTACATCGGCCGTTCCAATCTGAAAGAAATCAGTTCCAAGGCCGGGTGACTGTAAAAAGATATACTCCGCATCATTCACACCCTCTTCACCATAGGAAGTAAAAATGGAATTCATAGTATCATCTTCCCATTGTTTGGAATTTTTTTTGATAATCTGTTTCATCAGCTGAATAGGGTCATTTATGGAACGGGTCCATTCTTGGTCCATATTTTGACCTTGGGAATAAGTTCCCAAAAGACAAAAACAGTAAAGAAGAAACACATATCTCATTCCCGGAATAAGCTTTGAATCACGTTTGACCAATATACAGTTTTATTGCAATAGATGTCTACTGAGCTGCAGTCTACTTTATAAACTACCCTAACCAATTCCAAAAATAGCGTGTATTTGCCTATTTACATAGTTTGACGGTTATAATGGCCGCCAGGCTCGATAAAACAACAGATATCTGTTAAGTCTAGCAGGTTCATAAAGGCCAACGAGGAGGTTTGTTTTACTGATAAAATGATTGGACACAAAAAAAGTAGTGGATTGTACATTCACTACTTTTTTTGGTTTGGAAGCTTTGGACTATTTTAAATTCCCAATATTTGGTTTCTATTGATCTCAAAATTGGACCATCTGATTTTCTTGGTATTTCTAAAGATTGCAAATATGCTGCTCTTTTTATATTCTATTCGTGATTGATTGATGATAGGTTTCATGATATTGAATTTAAATTACCTTTTGGTTATCTGAATCGCCTTTTAGCGTTCCATATGTTCATTCTAGAAGATTCTGTTGTTGATCGTAACTGATGCTTGTTTATAGTTTCCATTTTATTATTGTATTAAGTTGTTGTAACGTTAGATTTTTTAGGTATTTAATTAGTGGTATCTCCTTTTACTGTTCCAAGTTTTGGAGTTTGAGATTCTTATAGTTGGCTGTGCGTAATGCTTATTTGAAGTTTCCATGATATTGATATTAGGTAGTTTATATTAAATTATTATTTCAAATATTAGTGATATCTCCTCTTAGTGTTCCAAGTTTTGGAGTTTGAGATTCTTACTGTTGGCTGTGCGTAATGCTTGTTTGAAGTTTCCATGAAAAAGATTTTTAATTGTTTATAATTTTGATATACCCACTAGACGCACGATTTGTATGTTTGTTACAGTACTATGTTATAAATAGTACCATTTTAAGCAATATTTAACATTTGGTACGTTAAAACTGTAATGAATAGGGGTAGGACTTTTGGAAAAAACAGCGTGATGCCATTTATTTCCCAATAGTATAATAGGAGAAGTGTTTGACAAAAAAGCCGATCACTTCCGCCATTTTACAACTACCTTTGTACCTATGTTGGGCTTCAAAACCCAATTCAACTTTCATACTATGGGGGAACACCTAACCACTGATAAGAGCACCTTGACCAAAGAGGACATTGCCAATTGTATCTCCGTCTTGGAACTATTGGTTTCTGAGACCGATTATATTTTCGATATTGAAAAAGAGCAGCGGATAGCATTGATCAAGGCGGCAGGTCAGTTCTCCCGTCCAAATAGGGAGGAATTTTCTAGGCGTAAGAAGGATGGTAAAAAAGCGGCCAAAAGAAAATTGGAGGCCAAGGACAAGAAGGCGCGAAAAGAGACTGGCATAAGACATGCTAGGGAAGCTGCTGTTTTTGTGGCGCCAAAATTATTGCCCATGGCCCATATATCCAAGAAGGAACCTTTGGAGCTGGAAACACCAAGAAAGTGCTACGTCTGTAAAACGGAGTTTACCAAATTACACCACTTTTATGACACCATGTGTACCGATTGTGGCAATCTGAACTACGCCAAACGATTTCAAACCGCGGATGTAAAGGGACAGGTAGCTGTCATTACAGGATCCCGCTTAAAGATAGGATACCATATTACCCTGATGCTATTAAGAGGAGGGGCAACAGTGATAGCCACAACACGGTTTCCTATTGATTCCGCCCTACGTTTTTCCAAAGAAGAAGACTTTATGGAGTGGGGACATCGCCTTAAAATCCACGGCCTAGATCTAAGGCACATCCCTAGTGTTGAGATATTCTGCAATTTTATTTCCCAAAAATATGATCAGTTGGACATCCTGATCAATAATGCCGCACAGACCGTAAGGCGACCCGCTGGCTTTTATCAACATCTGATGGTGAATGAAGAACGGTCTATAAGTTCCCTGCCTCCCTTTGCACAAGAAATTTTGGCAGATCATCAAGGATGTTTACAAGAGCTGAAGGAATTGACTACATCTGTATCTTCCAATCAGAACATGCCGGTTACCTGGCATGGACCCGAGCCTGGCATAGGGCTACGGGCATCGGCAAAACTATCACAAATTCCTTACAGTTTTGATAATACCCTGGTAGCTCAAGAGGTTTTTCCAGATGGGGAGTTGGATGCGGATCTGCAACAAGTGGATTTACGAAAGACCAATAGTTGGAGGTTAAGGCTGGGACAAATTGAGACCACGGAAATGTTGGAGGTGCAGCTGGTAAATTCCGTAGCGCCATTTGTACTTTGTAACCGACTGTCCGAACTCATGAAAAAGAATCCAACTGGAAAAAAACACATTATCAATGTTTCCGCCATGGAAGGTAAGTTTCACCGTTTTTTCAAAGAAGACCGACACCCACATACCAATATGGCCAAAGCAGCCCTAAATATGCTTACCCATACCTCCTCGGGCACCTTGGCCAAAGAAGGTATCTTTATGAATGCAGTGGATACAGGTTGGGTAACTGATGAAGATCCCGCAGAGCTGGCAAAAAGGAAGAAAGAAGCGGAGGATTTTCAGCCCCCATTGGATATTGTGGACGGGGCCGCTAGGGTTTTGGATCCTTTATTTGATGGAATCAATACCGGGAAACATTGGTGTGGAAAATTTCTAAAGGATTATCGACCTATAGATTGGTAAATCAATTTTCTTATCCTGTTTATAGGAAATCAAAGAGGAATAGGAACTAAAATCAGTCCCCATTTTCTCGGTAACATGGATTATTTTGATACATTTAGGTATTCACCCTTCTAAGCAATTTGGCCTATGTTATCAAATGTACTGTTAGAACGAAAAATATATGCATCGGAAGAGCACCGTATGATGCGCGATATGATCCAAGATTTTATCTCCAATGATATTTTGGATCAGAACGATCAATGGGAAAAGGATGGAATGGTGAGTCGAGCCGTTTGGGAACGTGCCGGTTCCTTAGGTCTACTTTGTATAGATATGCCTACCCAATATGGGGGAAGCGGCCTTGATTTCAGCTATAGTTCCCTTTTTATTGAAGAATTGGCAAAA
>JBFIGS010000162.1:0-6098 GCA_041602195.1 Sediminicola sp.
AAAGGCGAAAAAATTGAGGATGAAGCCCTTTTCAAGCAAGGGCAATTGCTGGAGGGCATTAAGGATTATGAAGCGGCCAAATTCAATTACCAAAAAATTATCACCTTCTACAGTAACGGCATTTTGGCCGATGACGCCTATTTTGCCCTTGCCGAATTATATAAAAACGAACTCCATGAACCTGAAAAGGCCAAGGAGCATTATGAAAAGATCATTTATGATTATCAGGACAGTTATTACTTTCCGCTGGCGCGGAAAAATTATAGAATACTGCGCGGTGATGCCATAAACTAACTCTAAAAATAAAAGTATGTATATTTATAATGTTACCACCAATATTGAAGACTCCGTACACGACCAGTGGCTTTCCTGGATGCAGAAAACGCATATCCCTGAAATGTTGGCCACAGGAAAATTCACCCAAGCAAAAATGTGCAGGGTCCTGGTAGAAGAGCAAATGGGAGGCTCAACCTATTCCGTTCAGTATACAACGGACAGTAAGAATACCTTGACAAAATATTACACCGAAGATGCCCCTGTAATGCGCCAAAAATCATTACAGCTTTTTGCCGACAAAATGGTGGCTTTTCGTACAGAGCTTGAAATTATAGGTGAATTTTAGGTATTACCGTTCTTGAAAGATACTATCCTACTATTTACGTACGGCACCTTACAGGAGTCCGACATTCAATTGGAGCTATTTGGAAGGAAGCTATCCGGTGAGCCCGATAGCTTGATTGGTTACCGATTGTCCGACAAAAAAATAATGGGCAGGTATAAGGTCATCCATGAAACTGGCTCCCATAAAGACCGCTTAAATGGCGTCTGTTACACCTTGGCTTTTCAAGAACTTTTAGATACCGATACCTATGAAGGGGAGGCCTACAAGAGAATATTGGTTACCTTAGCATCCGGCAAAAAGGCCTGGGTTTATGTGGAAAATTCCATTTAATTACGAATCAAATCAGTTCCATGTCCAAAAAAAAAGGAAAAAAGTACAGTCCTAACTTCACCAACCATAAAACGGATTCCCATAAGGACAAGGGTCCCGTTAAAGCGAAGAAACACCTTGGGCAACACTTTCTTAAAGATGAAAAGATAGCACAAGATATTGCGGATACCCTTTCGTTCGAAGGGTATACTAATGTGATTGAAATTGGTCCCGGCACAGGGGTACTTACCAAGTACTTACTCCAGAAAGATATTGATCTGGTGGCCATGGATCTCGATGAGGAATCTATCATCTACCTCAATCATAGTTTCCCCTTGGAACACAACAAGGTGATGCAACGAAAACGCAGCTTTAAGGTATTGGAGGCCGATTTCCTCAAGTACGATCTCACCACCATTTTTGGCGAAGAGCAATTCGCCATTACGGGGAATTTCCCTTACAATATTTCTACCCAGATTGTCTTTAAAATGCTGGAAATGAAGGAACAGATTCCCGAATTCTCTGGAATGTTCCAAAAAGAAGTGGCCCAACGTATCTGTGAAAAGGAAGGGAGCAAGGCCTATGGTATCCTATCGGTCCTGGCTCAGGCGTACTACGACGCAGAATATTTGTTTACCGTACATCCAGAAGTTTTCGATCCCCCACCAAAAGTACAATCGGGCGTACTTAGACTCACCCGAAAAAAGGACCTGACCTTGGAATGCGACGAGAAGCTTTTTTTCAAAGTGGTAAAAACTGCCTTCAACCAACGTAGAAAGACCCTTCGCAACAGTTTAAAAACCTTTGAGCTATCAGATATTCTAAAAGAAGATGCTATATTTGACAAAAGACCAGAACAGTTGGCTGTGACCGAATTTATTGCGCTGACAAAGAAGATAGAGCATGATACCATTTAAGCTAACAGATGACCTTATAGCTGAAATAGAACAGCTGATCGAAGACCAAAAGGATACTCAACTTTCATCCCTTTTGGAAGATATCCATTATGCGGATATTGCCGAGATCATCAACGAGCTTAATGATGATGAGGCTACCTACCTGATCAAATTGCTGGACAGTGATAAGACCTCAGATATTCTTACAGAATTGGATGAGGATATCCGTGAGGCAATATTAGGGAATCTTTCTGCCAAGGAAATTGCCGAAGAACTCGATGAATTGGATACGGATGATGCCGCGGATATTGTTGGGGAACTTCCCAAGGATATGGTCCAAAAGGTCATCTCTGAACTGGAGGACAAGGAACACGCCAAGGACATTGTAGACCTATTGCGCTATGATGAGAATTCAGCTGGGGGACTTATGGCTAAGGAATTGGTCAAGGTGAACGAAAACTGGAATGTTCTTACCTGTGTTAAGGAAATGCGTGCACAAGCAGAAAACGTCACCAGGGTCCACTCCATTTACGTGGTGGACGATGAAGAAAAACTAAAAGGCAGGCTTTCCCTTAAAGATCTGCTGACCACGTCAACCAAGACCCATATTAAAGATATCTATATTCCAAAGGTCGATTATGTAAACGTTAATGAGAAACCGGAAGAGGTAGCCAAGATCATGTCCAAATACGATTTGGAGGCAATCCCCGTAGTGGACGAAATAGGCCGACTCGTTGGAAGGATCACCATTGATGATATTGTGGATGTTATCAAGGAAGAGGCCGAAAAAGATTACCAAATGGCTGCAGGTATCTCCCAAGATGTGGAGGCAGATGACAGTATCTGGGAACTCACAAAAGCACGCTTACCATGGCTATTCATTGGTATGATGGGCGGTATAGGAGCGGCCAGTATTATCAACGTATTTCAGGGCGCTTTTGTAACATTCCCCATTCTATTGGCTTTTATCCCACTAATGCAGGCAACAGCAGGAAATGTGGGGGTTCAATCCTCGGCTATCGTCGTTCAAGGTCTTGCCAACGATTCCATAAAGGGAGAAATCTGGGGGCGTCTCTTAAAAGAATTGATATTGGGCTTGGTCAACGGCCTGGCATTGGCATTTATATTTTTACTGATCAGTCATTTTGGGTTTAAAACCTCCTACATGGTATCTTTTACCGTAGGTATTGCCCTGGTCACAGTAATCGTAAATGCTGCCTTAATCGGTACATTTATTCCCATATTTCTAAATAAAAGAGGGATAGACCCCGCCATTGCAACCGGACCGTTTATCACGACCAGCAACGATGTTTTGGGAATACTTATCTATTTTTCCATCGCCAAGGTACTTTTAAATTTTTAGGGCACTTCACCAACCATGTTGGTGCCGGGCTTTGCGCGCTACATGGTAGCTAGCTTCAATCCCTAGTGCATTTATAGCCAATAGCAAGATATAGAACAAGCATGAAACCTATCAATCTACTAAAAAAACACGCAGAATTCAGTAAACAATGGCATCCCCATCAGATTGCCATGGTAGATGATATGCAAGTGCTATTAGCCAAATTACAAGGTGAGTTTGTTTGGCATGCGCATGAAAAGGAAGACGAACTGTTCCAAGTACTCAAAGGCACCTTGTACATGCAATTTAGGGATAGAACAGAAGTGGTCAGGGAAGGGGAAATAATTGTGGTCCCAAAGGGAGTGGAACACAACCCCATGACCAAAAACAACGAGGAGGTGCAAGTACTTCTTTTTGAGAAATCCACCACAGCACATACCGGCAACGTAACACACGAAAAAACGCAAACAGATTATCCAAAGATTTAAAACAGAATATGAAAGTTCTCCATTTAGATAGCAACCACGAAATTTTGGCCAAAGGCCTAGAAGAATTAGGATACTCAAACGAAACCGACTACACCTCCAGCAAAGAGGAGATAGAGGAAAAAATCAGTTCCTATGACGGCATTATCATCAGAAGCAGGTTTACCATTGACCAAGCCTTTTTAGATAAGGCCACCAATTTAAAATTTATTGGTCGTGTTGGCGCTGGCTTGGAAAATATAGATGTGGAATATGCCAAACATAAGGACATATTTCTTGCCTCCGCTCCTGAGGGAAATAGGAACGCTGTTGGCGAACATACCTTGGGTATGCTTTTGGCACTTATCAACAAATTAAATAAGGCCGATCGGGAAGTCCGCAAAGGTATTTGGGACCGGGAAGGTAACCGAGGCGTAGAATTGGATGGCAAAACTGTGGGCATTGTTGGCTATGGAAATATGGGGAAGGCTTTTGCCAAAAAACTCGCTGGCTTTGACGTAGAGGTCATCTGTTACGACATTTTAGGTGGCGTAGGTGATAAAAATGCCCGCCAGGTGGGGATTATGGAACTGCGTCAACGTGCCGATATCATCAGTTTACACACGCCCCAAACACCATTGACCATGGGGATGATCAATTCGGAATTCATCAATGGGTTCTATAAACCATTTTGGTTTTTGAATACGGCCAGGGGTAAAAGTGTTGTCACACAAGATTTGGTCGCTGCCCTAGAATCCGGAAAAATACTTGGAGCCGGTCTAGATGTCCTCGAATATGAGAAATCGTCCTTTGAACAACTCTTTACCAAGGATATGCCTGCAGCCTTTGAATACCTTATTAAGGCAGAAAATGTTTTGCTAAGCCCCCATGTGGCGGGTTGGACTGTGGAAAGCAAGGAAAAACTGGCACAAACCATTGTAGATAAGATAAAAAAACAATTTGGCTAGACCCTTCCCCCGGTTTGGAAAATTTCGTGTAAATTTAATACGAATGAACCAAAACCAAGGATATGAAACTACAATTCGTTAAAATCAACCAACTAAAAAAGGTTGGACTTTTAGTCCTAATCTCTTTCTGGCATCTCGGTACATTTGGACAAATTGCGATGCCAGCACCCAGCCCAACCTTTGAAATAAAGGGTCCGGTAGGCTTTTCTGAGGTGAAGGTGGTTTATTCCAGACCAAGTGCCAAAGGAAGACAAGTAGCGGGAAACCTTATTCCCTACAACGAGGTCTGGCGTACTGGTGCCAATGCTTCCACCAAAATAAGTTTCAGTGAAGATGTAAAACTCAATGGCAATGCCTTACCTGCAGGGGAATATGCCTTATATACCATTTTCACAGAGGAAACAGCTACCATAATTTTAAGCCGGAACCTCGGCTGGTGGGGAGCCTTGGGCTATGATCCCAAAGAGGACCAACTTCGATTTCAAGTCCCTGTAAAACATCCCAGCAGCCACTACGAAACCTTCACCATTAGCTTTTCCGACTTTACCACAAATTCGGCGAATCTCAATCTAAAATGGGAACACACCAAAGCCATGTTCAACATAGAATCTGATGTGGATAGCAAGGTCATGAAAGATATTAAGACCCAATTAATTGATGGCATCCCAGAAAATACAGTGAGCTACTTTTATGGAGCCTCCTATTATTACGATACGGACAGAGACCCAAAACTAGCGCTACAATGGATAGACAAGGCCATTGATGGAAGTAAGGAAGAACAGTATTGGGTATACCATGTGAAAGCCAAAATATTGGCAAAAATGGGTGACAAAAAAAGCGCCATTGAGACCGCTGAGAAATCCATGGAATTGGCACGAATTGGAGAAAATATGGATTACGTAAGGCTGAACGAAAAACTAATTCAGTCCCTAAAGTAGAGTAACGCTCTTTTTATAAAGGATATGGAATTACAGGAAATACAACAAAAACTGCACCTCCTCCTAAAATCATTCGTACCTCCACTTCGGGTGCGCAAGGAATCTCATGAGCTACTTGAGGTATGCGGGACAAAACCGGTCATGCAGGGGAAACAAAAGGTGGATGGTTTTTACTTTGCCAGTGTAGTGCCCAAACCAAAAGACATACGCTTCTATTTTTTTCCAATTTATACACATCCCACACAATTTGAAACGCTGTCGCAGGCCATGCAAAAATGTCTTAAGGGAAAAAGTTGCTTTCACTTCAAAAAGATGGATGAGGCTTTGATGAATGAATTAAGTACCATGGTTTCCCTAGGCGTTCAATTATACAAAAAAGACAATCTAATCTAAACCAACACCCATGAAAAAAAGAGTTACGGGCCTAGGAGGCTTTTTCTTTAAATCCAAAGATCCCGATAGCATCAAAAAATGGTACAACACCCATTTGGGGCTAAATACGGACCAATATGGATGTACCTTTTGGTGGAAGGATAAAGAAGGGAAAGATTGTTCTACC
>JBFIGS010000163.1:0-6095 GCA_041602195.1 Sediminicola sp.
AAGGATGAGTTTACTAAACAGTATGCCTCCAAATTTGGACACAAATTTACATTTCCCATCATTCTTGCAGAATCAGCAAATGGCTTTGACGTATTTGTGGGTACGGAGGAATTGAATACGCTTAAAAATCCCCAAGATTTGATACGTATTCTAAAAAGCAGATCGGAAGGTTCCTGATTGCAAATTACAAAACGGAATTTTGTAATTCTTTAAAGAATTTTTCATTGAGGTCATCAATGAAATGGAGAAGTTCTTCCCGACCAATATCACTAGTGGATGAGGTTACAAAATACTGGGGTGCCTCCTCCCAAATACCTGCCAATAAATCCTTTATATAGGCGTTTATATGGTTTTCAATGGCCTTGGGTCTTAGTTTGTCTGCCTTGGTAAAGACAATGCAAAAAGGTATGGCATTTTCACCCATCCATTCCATGAATTCCAAGTCGATTTTTTGTGGTTCATGTCTGATATCAACCAGTACAAAAGCGCAAACTAGCTGTTGACGCTCCCTAAAATAATCCGTAATATATTTCTGGAAGGTTTTTTTGTCCTTTTTAGACACCCTGGCGTAACCGTAACCTGGTAGATCCACCAAAAACCAGTTGTCATTAATTTTAAAGTGATTGATGAGCTGCGTTTTCCCAGGTCTGCCCGAAGTTTTGGCCAAGCTCTTTCTTTGGGTCAACATGTTGATCAAAGAAGATTTTCCTACGTTAGATCTGCCAATGAAGGCATATTCCGGTAATGGATCCTTGGGACAATGGGTCACTTTGGAATTACTTATCACAAAGTTGGCCGACTTAATTTTCATTTCAATCTTACTTTAGAAGTTGCGCTTGCTTAACCAGCTGTCCAATAGTGCGTTAAATTCCTTGGGATGTTCCATCATTGGTGCATGCCCGCATTTTTCAATCCAATAGAGCTCGGAGTCCGGAAGTAATGCATGGAATTCTTTAGCTACATTGGGAGGGGTTACATTGTCATTTTCACCCCATATAATACAGACCGGGGTTTTCATATTAGGAAGGTCCTTGGACATATTATGGCGTATGGCGCTCTTGGCAATAGCCAACGTTTTTACCAATTTGATACGATTGTTGACAGTGGCAAAAACTTCATCAACAATTTCTTTAGTGGCTACCTCTGGATCGTAAAAAACGTCCTGGGCTTTCTTTTTTATGAATTCGTAATCCCCACGTTTTGGATATCCGTCACCCATAGCACTTTCGTACAAGCCGGAGCTTCCAGTAATCACAAGAGCTTTTACATTTTTGGGATAAAGCTTTGTGTGTAGGAGGCCAATATGGCCGCCAAGCGAATTTCCTAAAAGAATAACATCCTTCAGGCCCTTGAATTCAATGAACTGTTCCAAGAATTTTGCGAAACTTTTGACATTGGTTTTTAATAAGGGCATGTCGTAAATGGGAAGTTCAGGAACGAGTACTTTATAGCCCTTCTCTGGGAAGTGGGTCATCACGCCATGGAAATTGCTTAAACCACCCATGAGACCATGTAAAATGATAATGGGTTTTCCTTCACCCATCTCAATATATTTATATTTTCCCTCTTTAATAATCTGTTCTTCCATTTAAAGGATGGCTTCTGGTCTTAGTTGACAAATATAGACAATTCCACCTAATAGCAATGCATTTAGTCGAAATGTAAAGGTGGTAATAACTCGCTGTTTTAAAGGATGTTCCGAAAAGTCTACCACTTTTTTTTGAGCTATTTATCAGGATGTTACGCTCTAAATTAATTCTAAAAATAAGAAATTTATTAACAATGTGGTAATTTGTGGTAAATAGTGGTAATAATTTCTATATATTTGAGTTATATAAGTAAACCAACCTTTATTTGTGATAAGTTTCATAGGGACATACGAGTGCAAAGCCGATGTTAAGGGCAGGATAATGATGCCTGTTGCTCTTAAGAATCAGATGGCCCCTATGCTTTCCAATGGTTTTGTTTTGAAGCGCTCCGTTTTTCAGCCTTGTTTGGAATTGTATCCTATGGAAGAATGGAATCTTTTGATGGAAAAGATGAACAAAAAAAACCGTTTCAAAAAGAAAAATAATGACTTTATCAGGCGGTTTTCCGCCGGGGTCAAGGTTGTTGAGGTAGATGCTACGGGTAGGTTGTTGATCCCTAGGAATTTAGTTTCCATAGCAGGTATATCCAAAGATGTGGTGTTGAGTTCGGCTATCAATATCATCGAGATTTGGGATAAGGACAGTTATGAAAAAGTAATCGATGAAACTGCAGAGGATTTTGCGGATTTAGCTGAAGAAGTAATGGGAGATGATGGAGATGAGTTATCATAATCCGGTGTTGTTAAAGGAGTCTGTAGATGGACTCAATATTAAAGAGGACGGAGTGTACGTTGATGTCACCTTTGGTGGTGGAGGGCATTCCAGGGAAATACTCAGTAGGTTGGGTGAAAAGGGCAGGTTGTATGCTTTTGATCAAGATGAGGATGCCTTGGAGAATGCTTTGGATGATGATCGTTTTCAGTTGATCCATGAGAATTTTAGGTACATGACCCAATTTTTAAAGTTCTATGGTATTAGAAAGGTGGATGGTATTTTAGCCGATTTTGGCGTTTCCTCTCATCAGTTTGATAAAGCAGAGCGCGGATTTTCCACCCGTTTCGATGCTGATCTGGATATGAGGATGAGCAAAAAGAATACGATTTCTGCCCATGATGTGGTAAATAATTACTCATACGATGATCTGAGAAGGGTGTTGTTCGAATATGGGGATCTAAGAAATGCAAATGCCATGGCCAAGGCCATTGAGGCTGCCAGGGAGGAGACTCCGATTCAAACCACGGATCAGTTGAAGGGAGTGTTGAAGCAGTTTTTGCCTTCTTCCAAAGAACATAAAATTTTGGCCCAGATTTATCAGGCCATACGTATTGAAGTGAACCAGGAGATTGAGGTGATCAAGGAATTTTTGATGCAGACACCTGGAATACTGGAAGCGGGAGGGAGATTGAGTATGATCAGTTACCATTCATTGGAAGATCGTTTGGTGAAACGCTTTATTAGAGCAGGTCGTTTTGCTGGGGATCCTGAAAAGGATTTTTATGGAAACATAGATGTTCCTTTTAAAAAAGTTGGCGGATTGATTGTCCCTTCAAGAGAAGAAATAAAATTGAACAATAGGGCGCGTAGTGCCAAATTGAGGATAGCAGAAAGAATTTAATCGGTTTGGGCTTTTTGGTCCAGATATATTATAAGGTATGAGAAAAGGAATTTTGGACATTTTAAAAGGTAAGTTTTTGGTGAGCGGAGATGCCCCCAAGAATTGGCTTTTTATCATTTTCGCCTCTTTTTTGGCTACCGTAATGATTGCGAGTTCGCATAGTGCTGATAGCAAGGTGCATCGTATAGCTAATTTAAATGAACAGGTAAGGGAGTTGAGGAGTGAATTCGTGGATGTGCGTTCGGACCTGCAAGGGTTGAAACTGGAGTCTGCCATCATGGGAGCCTTGGCAGAGGATGGATTGTATCCTTCCGAAACCCCGCCAAATAGAATAATAGTTAAGTCTAAAGAATAGTGGCTACAACGGAAAAAAACATATTGACCCGATTGTATATAGTGGTGGGATTTCTATTCCTGTTCGCTATCGCGGTTTTGGTAAAACTGGTCAGCATCCAAATGGTGGATGGGGACAAGTACCGAAAGCTCGCCATGGATAGAACAGAAAAGATGTTTACCATTGCCCCTAATAGGGGCAATTTGTATTCTGATGACGGCAGTTTGTTGGCGACCTCCGTTTCCAGGTATTCCATACGTTTTGATGCAGAAACTGTAAGCGACAAAGATTTTGAAGAGAATGTGAAGCCATTGTCGGATGCATTGTCCAAAACGTTCAATAAGCCTTCTTCTTACTATCAGCAGTTATTTCGTAAGGCAAAGGCCAACAAGAACAGGTATAAATTGATAGCCCGCAATCTTGACTATTCAGATTATATAAAGGTGAAGGAGTTTCCATTGTTCAACAAAGGTCCATATAAAGGTGGACTCATTGTAGAACAAAAGACGGTGCGAGAGCATCCTTTGGGAAAAATGGCGGAACGAAGTGTTGGTTATGAAAGGGTAGATGAAAACGGTTATTACACCCGTGTAGGGTTAGAAGGGGCCTTTGGAGAATACTTAAGGGGTGTTGAAGGAAAGAGATTAAAGCAGAAAATTGCCAAAGGGCAATGGAAGCCCATAGGATTTGATAATATAGTGGAACCTCAGGATGGGTACGATGTTATATCTACCATAGATATCAATATTCAGGACATAGCACATCATGCCCTTTTGGGACAGTTGGAAAAATACAAGGCAGATCATGGTTGTGTCATTGTGATGGAGACCAAGACCGGAGAAATTAAGGCCATTTCTAATTTGGGCATCACTAGTGACGGTAATTATTACGAGCGTTTAAATTATGCCGTAGGAGAATCCCACGAACCGGGGTCTACCTTTAAATTAATGTCATTGGTTGCGGCCTTGGAGGATAAGGTGGTGGATACAAGTACGGTAATTGATACTGAAAAGGGACAATGGCGGGTTTATGATAGGACTGTTAGGGATTCTAAATGGGGAGGTTATGGTAAAATATCCGTAGCTAAGGCATTTGAGCTTTCCTCCAATACTGCTTTTGCTAAAATCATCCATAATAACTATAAGGATAATCCGGGAAAATTTGTCAATAGACTAATGAACATGGATCTCCACAAAGAGTTGGGACTACCTATCAATGGAGAAGGTACTCCTGTGATCAGATACCCCGGGGACAAAGGTTGGTCCGGAATTTCTTTGGCATGGATGTCTCATGGATATGAGGTTGCCCTGACCCCCTTGCAGACACTCTCTTTTTATAATGCCATAGCCAATGATGGTGAAATGGTAAAACCCAGATTGATCAAAGAGGTTAGGGAATGGGATAAGACAATACTGAAATTTGAGAAAGAGGTTATCAATCCTTCTATATGCTCCAAAGAGACGGTGAACAAGGTGCAACAACTTTTAAAGGATGTTGTGGAGAAGGATTACGGAACTGGCCACAGCTTGTATTCTCCTAATTTTTCCATGGCGGGAAAAACAGGTACTTGTCAAAAAGATTATGTGTCCAAGGATCCAAACAAGTTAAAGTACATATCTACTTTCGCTGGTTATTTCCCTGCAGATAATCCAAAGTACTCCTGTATCGTGGTTATTCATGAACCGGATAAGAGTGTGGGATACTATGGGGCAGATGTTTCCGGTCCAGTATTTAAGTCCATCGCCCAAAAAATTTACGCTACCAATCCACTGACGGATGAGATTGACGATGTACGACCTGAAGAGGTGCAATTGGAAAAAAACTACGAGCAATACTACGCAAAAGCGCAACAGGATTATAAGATACTTCCAAATGTTAAGGGGATGAGTGGTATGGATGCCGTGGCCCTTTTGGAAAATTTAGGAATAGAAGTCGAGGTTAAGGGTAATGGTAAGGTAAGAAGTCAGTCCATCTCCCAGGGAACGGATCTGAACAAGGTCAAAAAAATAATATTGGAACTTTCATGATGTTGTTAAAAGACATATTGTATGGGGTTAGTCTATCCGCTGTTAGCGGAAACACCAATGTTATGGTCAATGCTATTGCTTTTGATTCCAGAAAGGTAGGATTAGATGATGTTTTTGTGGCTATTAAAGGGACTGTTACAGACGGTCATAAATTTATAGAACAGGTGGTTGCAGCTGGTGCCAAAGCAATTATTTGTGAGGAGCTTCCCAGTGTAATGGTGAACGGGGTGGTCTATGTGGAGGTAGATAATGGAAATAAAGCCTTGGCAATCATGGCTTCAAACTATTACGGGAACCCATCCAAAAATTTAAAATTGATAGGGATTACCGGCACCAATGGTAAAACCACTATCAGTAGTCTTTTGTATCAGTTATTTAAAAAGGCAGGTTTTAAAGTGGGCTTGATCTCTACCATAAAAATCATGGTAGATGACAATGTTTATACTACCAGCCATACAACTCCAGATGCCTTGACCATTAATTACCACATGCATTTAATGAACGAGGTGGGAGTTGAGTACTGTTTTATG
>JBFIGS010000164.1:0-6067 GCA_041602195.1 Sediminicola sp.
AAAATCCCCTTTACCAGTGCAGACCATATCCTGATCCCCAAAATTTTGGAACTATTCAATACCCTTTACAACAAAAGATTATTGGTGCGGCTCATCGGCATCAGGTTCAGTCATTTGGTGCAGGGAAATTATCAGATCAATTTGTTCGATGATACCGAGGAGGCACTGAACCTATATGCAGCTTTGGATAAGATCAGGGAGCGTTTTGGGGACAAAAGTGTGCTTAGGGCCTCTGGGTTGGGGGCAAAGACCATTGGCAGGATGCAGAATCCATTTAACGGACAGCCGCCCATCATCTTGGCACACCGAAAGCAGTAGGAAGATCATCTTACCCTTACTCTCTAATATTGGAACCCTTTGATTGAAAAATAAAAATAATGTACATCAACTGCCATACCTACTACAGCATGCGTTTCGGAACCCTTTCCGAACTGGAACTCTTGCAGTTGGCGCAAGAGAACCATGTGGGGCAGTTGGTGCTCACAGATATCAACAATACCTCGGCCTGTCTTAATTTTGTAAGGAAAGCACCAGATTATGGGGTAAGGCCCATTTTGGGGATTGATTTTAGAAATGGGGTGGACCAATGTTATGTGGGTATCGCCAAAAATAATGAAGGGTATCAGGAATTGAACACCTTTTTATCCGACCACCTCCACCGTGAAAAAAAGTTTGCGCCAAGGGCTCCCTCCTTTGAAAATGCCTATGTGGTCTACCCGTTCGAAAAAGTATTGCTACATGAACAAAAGACTTTTTTGGAACATGAGTTTATAGGTATTTCTATTGCAGATCTAAGGCGATTGCCCTTTTCCAAAATCATAGAGTTAAAGGATAGGTTGGTGGTGCAGCAGCCGGTTACGTTTCGGAACAAACGCGATTTCAATGCCCACCGATTGTTACGGGCTATTGATAAGAATGTACTGCTGAGCAAACTGCCACAGACCGAGGAGGCGCGACCAGAGGAAAAGATGTTCCCTGTACAGAATTTGGCAGCGGCTTTTTCCGAATACAGTTTTATCCTGGAAAACACGGAACGGCTACTGCGTTCCTGTAGTATACATTTCGATTTTTCAGAAGGGCGAAAGCCCCAGAACCTGGAAACTTATTTGGGGGATACAGATGCCGATGAGGCCCTGTTGGAACAATTGTGCAGGGAAGGCCTGCCCTATAGGTATGCAGAAGCCAATGAGGTGGTCTTGGGGCGCTTGCAGAAAGAACTGGGCCTGATCAAGAAAATGGGGTTTGTGTCCTACTTCCTCATCAATTGGGATATTGTTTCCCACGCCCGTAAACAAGGGTTCTTTTATGTGGGGCGGGGCAGCGGCGCCAATAGTATTGTGGCCTACCTGCTTAGGATCACCGATGTGGATCCCATTGAGCTCGATCTTTATTTTGAACGCTTTATCAACCTATATCGGGTAAATCCTCCCGATTTTGATATTGATTTCTCTTGGAGGGACCGGGAAGCCATGACCCAATATATTTTTGGGCGTTTTCCCCATGTATCCCTCTTGGGGACCTATGTCACCTTTCAGGTCAAGGGGGTGATCCGGGAATTGGGAAAGGTGTTCGGCCTTCCCAAAGAAGAGATAGACGTGCTCTGTGATGGGAAATACAATCCATCACAATTGGATGAGATGTCACTTTTGGTCCTCAAATATGGAGAGCTGATCAAGGGCATGCCCAATTACCTGAGTATCCATGCCGGGGGGATTTTGATCACGGAAAGGCCCATCCATTATTTTTCCGCTACCCATCTCCCACCCAAAGGATATCCTACCACCCAGTTCGATATGGTAATCGCCGAGGATGTGGGACTTTTTAAATTCGATATCCTTTCACAGCGAGGCTTGGCAAAAATGAAGGAGACCCTGGAAATTTTGGCCTACAACCAACCCGAACAGGTAGGGACGTTCGATATCCACGATATCAAACGGTTCAAGACAGACCCTGTAGTGAACGCTTTGGTGAAAAGCGCCCAATGTATGGGCTGCTTTTATGTGGAGTCCCCTGCCATGCGAATGCTGTTGAAAAAGTTGGAGGTAGACACTTATCTGGGACTCGTCGCGGCAAGTTCCATCATTCGGCCCGGAGTATCCAAAAGCGGGATGATGCGCGAATATATCTTAAGGCACCGGGAGAAGGGCAGGGCACAGGAAAAGGCACACCCCGTGATGTTGCAGATCATGCCGGAGACCTATGGCGTTATGGTCTACCAAGAAGATGTCATTAAAGTGGCACATTATTTTGCAGATCTGGACCTGGGGGAGGCAGACGTACTGAGGAGGGGCATGAGCGGGAAGTTCCGCTCCCGGGAGGAGTTCCAAAAGGTGAAGGACAAGTTTGTGGACAATTGCCGAAAAAAGGGGTATACCGATACCCTGATCTTTGAAATATGGGACCAGGTGGCCAGCTTTGCGGGGTATGCCTTTGCCAAAGGGCATTCTGCTTCCTATGCCGTGGAAAGCTATCAGACGCTCTTTCTAAAGGCCTATTTTCCATTGGAATATATGGTTGCCGTACTCAATAATGGGGGTGGGTTCTACAGTCCCGAATTCTATATCCACGAGGCCCAGATGCTGGGGGCCAACATACACCCGCCCTGCATCAACAAAAGTGTTGCCGTAAATTGTATTTATGGGAAAGAGCTGTATTTGGGGTATATGTACCTCAGGGAATTGGAGGCCAGGGTCATGGAACGCCTTTTAAAGGAACGAAAGGCGAACGGTCCCTTTTTGTCCTTGGCCGATTTTGTGGACCGGGTGCCTATTTCCATAGAGCAATTGAGCATCCTGATCCGGATAGATGCTTTTAGGTTTACCAGAGTGAACAAGCATGAACTCTTGTGGGAAGCCCACTTGTCCCTCTCTAAAAGCACAAAACTGGAACACCCCAAACTTTTTCCAGCCAAGCCGCAGCATTTTACCATCCCCAAACTGCACACCACCGACCTGGAAATGGCCTTTACCCAATTGGAGCTCTTGGGTTTTAGTCTCTGCAGTCCGTACGATATCTTGGCCGAACCTCCCAAGAATACCAACGGTAAGAGAGACCTGGAGGCTTATTTGGATAAATACATAGATATCTACGGCTATTTGGTAACGGTGAAAAATACCAAGACCCACAAGGGTACCCGTATGAACTTTGCCACCTTGGTGGATCAATATGGAGAGGTGTTCGATACGGTGTTGTTCCCGCCCATAGCTGCCCAGTACCCATTCCGGGGAAGGGGAATCTATAGGTTTTATGGAAAGGTGGTGAGCGAATTTGGCTTTTTGAGCATAGAGGTCCTAAAAATGCAAAAACAGGATTACATCCAAGACCCGCGCTATGCGGATATGAAGACTTCCAAGAAATTAGGTGCGCCGGTAAAATAAATATTTCTGCAAGAAATCCACGTATAATAGAAATTTTACTACATTTATGGGAGTGCCAGAGGTATTATTACTGAAAATGGCTGCAGCGAAATAAGTACATATGAGTAAGACCAGAATCATAGGTATTGTCCTATTAGTCATAGGTATTTGCCTTTTTTATGCCTTTAACAGCACCAATTGGAGTTTGCTGGGAGCGGCATTGATAGGATTTGGTGTTGGAATTATTCTCATCGGGAAAATAGGGTCTTTTAAAAAATAGCCTTTCCAACGACCCTGGATAAATTTTATAAGGTGGCGTTTACCAAATGATGACCAATTGTACTTTAAAAATTGTATCGCCTGATAAACCCAAATAAGGGCATTCAATTATTTAAGGAACTTAACCTAAAAAATAGAAGACAATAAATTGGATGTTTACATGCCGTACATGTTTTAGGTTTGGAAAATTAAGTAACTTTAAGAGGTAATGGTCTACCCATTAAATTAACAGCCAAACCAATTCCAAATTATACATATGAGAACCTTTTCATTTCTTTTAATCACCCTCTTCTTTTTTTCATGTACTTCTACTGATCACGATAAATTAACTGTTCCAGGTCTCAAAGAACCTGTAGAATTGGTCAGGGATGAATGGGGCATCAATCACATTTATGCCAAAAACCAGCACGATCTGTTTTTTGCCCAGGGGTATGCAGCAGCCAAGGACCGCCTTTTTCAATTTGAGATTTGGAGACGACAAGCCACAGGGACCGTTGCAGAAATATTGGGTGAGAGGGAATTGAAACGAGATATTGGAACCCGTCTCTTCAAATATCGTGGGGATATGACCCAAGAAATGAACCATTATCACAAAGATGGGACAGAAATTATTACCGCCTATACCAA
Source organism: Sediminicola sp. (assembly GCA_041602195.1). Classification (GTDB taxonomy): domain Bacteria; phylum Bacteroidota; class Bacteroidia; order Flavobacteriales; family Flavobacteriaceae; genus Sediminicola. The sequence goes on from JBFIGS010000164.1 coordinate 4,263, forward strand.
TGGGGTGAATGCCTACATTGAAGAAATTCTACAAACACCAGAGCAGTTGCCCGTGGAATTTAAAATTCTAAATATAAGACCCGGAAAATGGACCCCAGATGTCGTAATTTCTAGACATCAGGGTCTATTGGGGAATATAGAAGAAGAGTTACAGATTGGGCGGGCCGTTGCCAAGCTGGGTTCGGCCACGGTAAAGGATCTTTCTTGGTTCCACCCCAAGGATCCACTTATAGATTTAGATCCCGCTGTGGATAAGGAACTCCTTTTTCAGGATATCCTGGAACTCTATAAAGCCTACAGAAAACCTGTTGCCTTTCAAGAAAGTGATGTACAAGAGGCTTATAAAAGTATGGCTTATGAAACGGCAATGCTGACCCCAAAAATGGCAAAGGAAGATCCACGTTCCATTGGGAGCAACAATTGGGTGGTGAGCGGAAAGTTAATGGCAGACGGGAACACCTATATGGCCAATGATCCCCATAGGACCATAGCAGTGCCTTCTTTGAGGTATATGACCCATTTGGTTGCGCCTGGGTGGAATGTAATTGGAGGGGGAGAGCCAGAAATTCCAGGGATTTCCATCGGACACAATGAATATGGCTCATGGGGCCTTACGGTTTTTGAAACTGATGGAGAGGACCTGTACGTCTATGAACTAAATCCGGATAACCCCAACCAGTACAGGTACAAAGGTCAATGGGAGGATATGGCCACTATTTCGGAGACCATTAAAGTAAAGGGACAAAAAGAAGTAGAAATCGAACTAAAATATACCAGGCACGGGCCAGTAGTTTTTACTGATGAAAATAAAAATACCGCCTATGCAGTACGTTGTGCATGGCTGGAGCCTGGAGGGTCACCTTATTTGGCTTCCTTGCGAATGGACCAGGCCAAGACATGGGAGGAATTTAAGGAAGCCTGTAATTATAGCCATATTCCAGGAGAGAACATGATCTGGGCAGATAAAAAAGGAAATATAGGGTGGCAGGCCGTGGGAATTGCCCCAATTCGAAATAATTTTAGTGGCATGGTACCTGTGCCCGGGGATGGTCGTTATGAATGGGATGGATATTTGCCCATCGTTCAAAAACCAAATGCTCTAAATCCAGCCAATGGTTTTATCGCAACAGCCAACCAAAGTGTTACGCCCGATAATTATGAACATTGGAATGCCATAGGTTTTTCTTGGGCTGATCCTTACAGGGGGGATAGGGTTAATGAAGTATTGGCATCGGGAACTAATATGACCATGGAAGATATGAAGAACTTGCAGGTAGATTACCTTTCTATCCCGGCCAGAACCTTAGTGCCCTTACTGGCCGTGTTGCCTATGGGAGGGAAAACCAAGGAAGCAAGGGATAAACTTATACAGTGGGATTATAGGTTGGAAGCCTCATCTGTTGAAGCTGCCATTTATGTGGCCTTCGAAAACGAACTTAGAAAACTTGCCAATGAATCCTTTATTCCCATGGGAGGCGAAGGGCTGATTGATAATATTCAGATGAAAAAGGTGGTCGATTGGGTGGTCTACCCGGATAGCAGGTTTGGTGGCAACCCCATTATAGGGAGAAATTTATTTCTCCTTAACGCCTTTAGAAAAGGAATTGCTTATTTGGAGGCGACCTTAGGGGATGATATGATGCAATGGCAATATGGACATGAAAAATTTAAACATACATATATGGCCCATGCCCTAGGTGGTGTGGTCAATGAAGAAATAAAAGCAAAGTTAGATCTCGGTCCCCTTCCAAGAGGGGGCAATTCGTTTACCCCTGGATCTACAGGGGCAAATAATAGGCAGAGTA
>JBFIGS010000165.1:0-5946 GCA_041602195.1 Sediminicola sp.
ACCGAAAAATAAGGGACTTTAGACGAATTACATCGAGTTCAAATACACAATGGGCGTTCTACTTATATAACAAAACGTTACCATTATGAAAGCCATCTTAACTTTAATCTTTGTTCTTTTTATCGGAGTTGCTGCCCAGGCGCAAGATGCAAATGACAACGTTAAGGTTGAAACGGCTACCTTAAGTATTGTTTCCACAACGAACAACGAAACGTTCAACGAAGTTTCTACTACTACCCAGAATGATGTTGCCCGTTTGTACAAGAATAAAAACGCAAGGGTATTGAAGGCGTTGACTTTTACTACAAAAAAGAACAATGCTAAATTGGCTTAATCCTTTTCTACCCCTGGTTGTTGTATGGTGTACTTATTTTTTTCCTTTTCCAGTCTGACCATTTCCTTTACCTCCCTTAATAATTGTTTGGCGTCATAGACGATTCCGTCCTTAATGGTATAGGTTACCCCGCCAACGCGTTCAACCTTGTTATCTTCAGTCAGTTTAATCGCGCCTGTTCCGTAGAGTACCTTTAGGTTTTTTAGCGGGTTTTCTTCCACCACCACAAAGTCGGCCAACTTACCAACTTCTACAGATCCAATTTTATTTGACATACCCAAAGCTTCAGCACCATTTAAGGTGGCAGAACGTATAATTTCCAAGGGATGGAAGCCAGCCTCCCGCAATAATTCCATTTCACGGATATAGGCAAAACCATATAATTGGAAGATAAAACCTGAATCTGATCCGGTTGTGACCCTACCTCCTCTATTTTTATATTCATTGACAAAGGTCATCCATAGCCTATAATTCTCCTTCCATGCCACTTCTTGTTCGGTACCCCAATCATGCCAATAGGAGCCATGGGATACTTTGCTAGGCTGGTAGAACTCCCAAAGGGATGGCAAGGTGTAATCGTCATGCCACTCGGCCCTTCTGGCCTTGTGCAAGTCTCTGCTGGCCTCATAGATGTTAAAGGTGGGATCTAAAGTGAAATCGAGGCTGATCAGTTCGTTCATCACCTTATTCCAGTGATCTGAATAGGGTTTGGCTGCTTGTTGCCATAATTTTCCCGCTTCTTCAAAGCGATCCTGCTCATTTTGGTAATTGTAGTCCAGCGGATAATTTTGTACGGTTCTGTCTTCAAACAACGCTTCTGGCAAGCCATACCAATGTTCCATACTGGTTAGTCCCGCCCTAGCTGAATTAAGGACGTTCCAACGCGCTACATCCAATTGGGCATGGTGACAGGCCGATTTTAGGCCTAATTTTTTGTTCTCATCTAAGGCTGCTGCCATTATTTCTGGGGAGGCGCCAAAAAACTTAACCCCATCGGCACCTTTTTTTGCATTGTTTCGCACCCATTCCCTAGCCATTTCCGGAGTACTTATAGGTTCTTTACTACCTTGACCAAAACCGGTATAGGCAAAGAGGCGCGGAGCTACTATCTCATTCTTAGCGCTTCTTCGTTTTAAGTCCATCGTCCAATCCACACCTCTACCACTAGGTTCCCTAACTGTTGTAATGCCATGTGCCATCCATAGTTTGAAGACATAGTCGTAATCTGCTCCTTGCGCCGTTCCCCCAATATGCCCGTGCATATCTATAAAACCCGGTAACAGGTACATGCCTTCGCAATTGAGTTCTTTTCCCCCTGCTTTCAATTGTGGTCTTTTGGAATTGTCCAAAGGCACACCTGGATAGCCGACAACCTGTACTTGGGTGATCACGTTATTTTCAACAACAATATCAATAGGCCCCTGTGGGGGTGCACCATTACCGTTGATAAGGGTTACCCCTCGGATTATAAGTTGTGAATAGGGGCCTTGTCCCTTAGATTCTTGGCCAATACAAACGGCAGAACAGGTGATAAGTAAACAAGCGAAATAGATAGTTAGATTTTTCATATAGCAATTGATTATTCTGGTACATTAATTTTATCCCCTAAAAACAAGGCGTTCAAAAACAACCTGTTCGTTCCGTACCATGAGCCCCTAAAGTTGGGGTTGTCGGCAAAAAGAACCACCCTGCCGCTACCAACCTTACTTACTATAAGGGAGGCCGCAGGTTTTAAGAACTCATTTAAGTTTTTATCGGTAATAAAGCCGTCTATGTGGGGGTCTTGGGTATACTTGGCAACGGTAGCATATTCGTTTTTGCTTGGCGCCAGCCAAACGGTATTGTTCTTGTAGACAGGGATGGTGGCATCATGATAGCCAAACCCTAGAGGATGCGTCACATCTAGCTCTACCCTAAAAATAGCACCACCCAGACTCTCTTTGCCATTGTTTTCCTCGGCGTCAACATAAGGCTTACGAACAATGGTCTTGGTGGAATCTTTTTTGGCTTCGATTAATTTTTCATCCACCAATTTTTTGTCAATGGCCCATTTGGAAGCCGTACCAATCGTGATCAAGGTATTTCCGCTGCTTACCCAATCTTTTACTTTATTCTGCTCTTTCTCGTCCAGATCATATCTTCCGGAAACCATGACCAAGGTATTGTAGCCAGATAGATCGGATCGTGAAAAATTCCTCATCGGTATTTTGGTAATAGGCATTCCCACTCTTGTATCCAAGAGATGCCATACTTCCCCCGCCTCATAGGAACTTACCCCATTCCCGATAATCATGGCAATTTTCGGTTTTGAAATAGCACTGATGCTCCTACTTCCAATATCATGGCCTGATAGATTCAGCCCTGTATTGATGGCATAAATGGGAATCTGAAATTTATCTTGCACCTTCTTCAAAGTTTGATAAACTTCTTCGGATGATTTTTTCTGAAGGCTTACCGGTAGTACAAGGGCGCCATAATTAAAACGTTTTTCACCCAGGGCTGTCTGACTAGTGAACGGTTTGGAGGATGAGGAAATCACCAAACCTGCCGTTTGCAACTGATGCAGAGCGGCCGGGGTATTGTAGTCGTCCCAATCCAAGATATAGGCGTACTCTGATTTCTCAAAGTTGGGAACAGAAACAATAGTTGTTGAGTTGGTTATCTTTTCACCCAAGGCCACATTGGGGACCGCTTTGTACTTCATATTGTAAAAGTTGGCCACAGACCATGCGGAAGCATCGTAATAGACACTGTCCCTATATTTGTCATATGTTTCGAACATGGTCTGAACCATTCTGTATTGCGGTTGTTTTGTAGGAACCACATAGGAGCCATTGTTCGACCTGTACACCTCGATGCGGTGCAGCAATAGCTTATCTATAAAAGCCTTGACCCTGTTTTGATCATAGTCGTCACCAAAGGTATATCCTTTTATTTTGCTTTTGGATGCCTTGCTCAAGGCACTTTTGAAAAAGTCTTGTTGGTACTTTCTCATCATCGCTTTGTTCTCTACAGCGGCCTTAACCGTTGTAATACTGGATGTAAACTGATTCCTGATGGTAAAAGGAAAGGTAATCTCCCCAAAATCTGTAGTCTGTTTGTGCCCTCTTGAGCTCGCCTGTTCAAACAAGAGACCCAAGCCCCCTTGTAAATCTGGATAGGAAGAACCATATCCGGGATAGGTGCCATCAAATACTTCTTTGGTAAAATATAGAGATCCAATACTATCCAATGCCTTGGCAAAGTAATCCCCAAATAAGTTGTTGAGGTCCTCATAGTTTTCTTTGGGCATGATTGGGTCCAACGAACCGTTTGCCTTCATAGGTTCAAAAAAATAGGTGCTTTGAGAGCCCATTTCATGAAAATCAGTGACCACATTGGGGTACCACTGGTGGTACCAGTTTAATTTGCCCCTACTTTCGGGGTTTATGGCCAATAACCAATCCCTATTCAAATCAAACCAATAGTGGTTGGTCCTTCCTCTGGGCCAATTTTCATTGTGCTCTGCATCTTGTGGATCGGCAACCAAAGGGGTGCCCTGATAGGAATTTGCCCATTGCGTATGACGGTCCCGACCGTCAGGGTTGATAGTAGGATCTATGAAGATGACCGCATTTTTTATGTACTTCAAAATCTCGGGATTTTCCGAGGCCACAAAGGTATAAGCCGATAAGAGGGCTGCTTCGGAACTGGAAGGTTCATTCCCGTGTACATTATATGCCAAATTGATGAAAACCGGAACTTCATCATAATTGGTTACACTTTTTGCGGGATCCGTAAAGGCCAGATGTTGTTGTTTTAGCCCATCCAAATTGGATAGGTTTTCTGGGGTACTGATGGTAAGAATTACCAATTTTCTTCCTTCATGGGTTTTCCCGTATTGATAGATCGTAGCCCTATCCGAAACCTCTGCCAATTTCTCCAAATAGGCAACAATGAGATCATGTCTTGTATGATGTTCCCCGATGCCATACTCCAAAAATTCTTCGGGGGAGGGGATGTCTTTCTTGAATGGTTCAAATTTTTTAAGGAAATAATCTTGTGCAAAAATGGTGGTGCTACAAAGCAGTGCCAAAACGAGTAGTTTTTTTGACATTTGTAAGATGGTTTTTGAATTAGTCGTTTTAAATATAGGGATAAAATTCCTAAACCAGCCCTCTATAGTACTGAATGGATATGAGTATTAAGCCATTGCTAGTGTGTGCGGATGTTTCTAGAACGATTGCTATTTATTAAGCACAATTTTTGTGATGCCAAAAGCCTTGGTGTTAGGCCACTGAATTGAACTCTTGGGTTACTTCTTGGAATCTGATGATGTAATTGGTGCCTTTTAGGGAAAGGTCTTTGGTAATGGAACCTTTCAATTGTCGGGCTAAATTATGTATTAATTTAAGACCCAAGGATTTTGAAGTTTGGGGTGTAATGCTATCCGAAAAGCCCTCTCCGTTATCACCAATGTTCAAAACGAATTCTTTTTCATTTTCTTGTTTCAACTCAATATGGATGATTCCTTCCATGTCGTCCTTTATACCATATTTAAGGGCGTTGGTAATGGCTTCATTGATCAGTAGGCCCAAAGGAATTGCGGTGTCTATGCCTAACTTGATATCTGCAATGTCTATATTGAGCTTTACATTGTTTTTGTTTCCTTTGACCGAACGCACCAAGTACTGACTCAATTCATGAACATAATTCTTATACTCAATCTTGGATAAATAGTCGTCCCTCATATAAAGCATTTCATGCACCATGGCCATAGAAATAACCCTGTTTTGGCTACTTTTAATAAGACTCTTAATTTTCTTGTCCTCAATACTTCTGCTTTGTAGGCTCAATAAACTTGATACCGTTTGGAGGTTGTTTTTAACGCGATGGTGTACCTCTCGCAACAGTGTTTCTTTTTCTGAGATTCGATCTTCTATTTCCCTTTTTGACTTGTACAATCTATGATGAGCCTTTAATAAGAATTTTCCAAAAACACCCCCTATCATATATACAGAAAAAAGGACACAAAAAAGGGCAAACAAGCTTCTATTGGCCAAGGGTACCACATTTTCCGTAATGGCGTAATCGGAGGAACTCAATACGTATATCAATATTATAATGAGCACATTGAGATAGAGGTACGCCCTTCCGTACTTTCTGGTAGTTGCATATGCTGCAAAAACAATAATCCCCAATACGAAAATGAACGGACTGCTTATGCCTCCGCTGTAAAGAGTTATCAATACGGTACCGATGGTTGCCAAACCGGAGGTTATATTGTAGGTTAAAAAAAGGTTATTGTGAAATTTGAATATCAAAGTATTTATCATATTCAACAGACCAAAAGCGAGAAAAATATAAGGTATAGGCTGACCTATATCCAATAAAAACAATGCTATCGGATAAAATATAAGCATTAAGGCAGAGGACAGATAATTTACCCTATGCGTCAGCTTTATTTTATCCATTAATCGATTATAGTCTTTGGCTGGCTTTTTCATGGCTTAGTTTTTCAATTCCGAAACAGATTAAAATAGAGAAAAATATCGGAATTAGTAATAGCTTCAAAGATTACATCTCTGATCTGACGTAAATCTAAATATGTTTTTGGATAAAATCAAAAACGG
>JBFIGS010000166.1:0-5855 GCA_041602195.1 Sediminicola sp.
GATATCGTTCTTTCTGCAGTTGGTATCAAATCCAATATTGAAAACATTGGTTTGGAAGAGGTAGGAATTGCCGTTGACCGCGATAAGATTCTAGTAAACGATTACTACCAGACCAATATTCCTGGATATTACGCCATTGGGGATGTTACTCCAGGTCAGGCCCTGGCTCACGTTGCCTCAGCTGAAGGAATACTTTGTGTAGAGAAACTTGCAGGAATGCATGTTGAGCCGTTGGATTACGGCAATATCCCAGGATGTACGTATTGCACTCCGGAAATAGCCTCAGTTGGACTTACAGAAAAACAAGCTAAGGAAAAAGGGTACGAACTTAAGGTTGGTAAATTCCCATTCTCTGCGAGTGGTAAGGCCAAAGCATCCGGAACCCCAGACGGTTTTGTAAAAGTAATTTTTGATGCCAAATATGGCGAATGGTTAGGTTGCCATATGATTGGTGCCGGAGTTACCGATATGATTGCAGAGGCAGTAGTGGCCCGCAAATTGGAAACTACCGGTCATGAGATCTTAAAAGCAGTTCACCCACACCCAACAATGAGTGAAGCGGTTATGGAAGCTGTTGCCGACGCCTATGGCGAGGTAATTCACCTATAATAATTTCTTATAAAAGGATTATAAAGGTCTAGGTTTACTTGGACATTTGTAATCCTTTTATCTTTTTAATATACGATTAAGGGATGTTGAAAATTTTTAGATTGATTGCCATTTTGGAAGGAGTATCTTTCCTTCTGTTATTTGGATTGGGAATGCCTTTAAAATATAAAGGCGGAATTCCGGAACCCAATATTTATATTGGCTATGCCCATGGATTTCTATTTATCGGATACGTAATCCTAGCCTTATTATTGACTATAGAAAAGAAATGGGGCCTTAAAAAGTTCATTATCCTATTCTCCGCCTCCTTACTCCCATTTGGAACATTTTATATAGACCAGAAGTATTTAAAACCTTCAGCTTAGGTAACTCTGGATGGCCAGATCATAACTTTGTAGACCAAAACCTAGGATAACCCCTTTGGCCACGGGCGAAATATAGGATATGTGCCTAAATTCTTCCCTCGCAAACGTATTGCTGATATGCACCTCAACAACTGGAGTTTTGATGCCCTTGATAGCATCCCCTATCCCGATGGATGTATGGGTATAGGCACCAGCATTTAAAATTATACCATCATAGCCATCAAATCCACAATCGTGTAATTTATTGATGATCTCGCCCTCTATATTGGTTTGAAAATACTCTAATTGCACCTCTTTATATTTGAACTGCAATTCCGTAAAAAAGTCTTCAAAAGTTGCACTACCGTAGATTTCGGGTTCCCTTTTTCCTAAAAGGTTGAGATTTGGTCCGTTGATGATAATAATTTTCATAGGCTAAATGTAGCAAATTGTAGACCATAAAAAAAGCGGAAACATGGCTATTTCCGCTTTAAATAATTTACTTTATATGATTCTTACAAAGAAAAAAGAACGCCTAAATTGATTGTTGAAAATGTGAAGTCAGCATCTTTAACACTTATACCAGAATAAGATAATGTTAACTGTACCTTTTCAGAAACATCATATCCGACTATAGGTCTGTAATAAAATCCCCCATCGTTGCCTTCGTTAATTCCAATTGCATAACCCAAATCAGCACCAATTGAAAACTCCTCTGATGCTTTAAAACGAGCTGCAGCTGCGATTGGAATAAACTGCGCTGGGTCTCCAAAATCCTTAAACTCACTTTTCAAAAAAGCATTTGAAAATCCCGTAGTAATTCCTGCGTCAAAACTCTCCGAAACCTCAAACATGTATACCAGATCAAGACTTAAACCAAAGGAATAGACATCTGCTGCATCACCTACCGGTAATTGTGCGTTTACCCCTATCTTAAAACCATCTTGAGCCTGTACACCAAAACCAATCAGTGCAAATACAGCAACTAACAATAATTTTTTCATAATTTATATCTTTAGATTATAATCTAAAAATACTGATATTTTCTATATCGCTTTTATTTAGATTTAAAATTAAAACCCTGATTGGTTCCTGGGAATTTAGGTAACTACAACTTTATTCTGGCTATTATGGAAATCAAAGCATAGTTGTATCTTTAACCTATGAATTGGCGACAAGGGCTCAAAGATTATCAAGATTACCTCAAAATAGAGCGGGGACTTTCCAAGAACTCCATCCATAATTACTCCTTGGATGTTGAAAAACTAATCCTTTTCCTCAACACCAATACCATCCAAGAAAATCCCATTGCAATTGGCAGGGAAACTGTACAACAGTTTATTTATGAAATAGCCAAAGTCGTCAACCCCCGATCCCAGGCTAGAATCATATCCGGTTTAAAGAGTTTTTTTAATTTTTTGATTTTTGAGGATTACCGAAGTGATAATCCCATGGATTTAATAGAGTCACCCAAAGTGGGTCGCAAGCTCCCTGACACGCTTTCATTAAAAGAGATTAATAAACTTATTGGGGCTATAGATCTTTCAAAAGACGAAGGGGAACGTAATAGGGCCATGTTGGAAACCCTTTACGGCTGTGGATTACGGGTATCCGAATTGGTGAACCTACAGATTTCCGATCTTTATTTTGAAGAGGACTTTATAAAGGTTACCGGAAAGGGAGACAAACAGCGTTTTGTTCCCATAAGTAAGATCAATAAAAAATACATCAACATTTACAAGAATGAAAAAAGGGTCCATCTAAAAATTCAAAAAGGCCATGAAGACTTCCTTTTTCTCAACCGAAGGGGCAAGCAACTTACCAGGGCCATGGTATTTACCATCATTAAACAATTGGCAGAAAAAATAGAACTGAACAAAACCATTAGTCCGCACACCTTTAGGCATTCCTTTGCATCGCATTTATTGGGCAACGGTGCCGACCTAAGGGCGATCCAACAGATGTTGGGACATGAGAGCATTACTACAACAGAAATCTATTTGCATTTAGACAGGACTGAGCTTTCCAAGGTCCTCAACGAATTCCATCCTAGGAAATAGTTAGAAAACAACTCTTGCTCCCACTATTTAAGCATTATCCCCACTAATCCTTAAACTTGGTATAATCCTTATTGTACGGTCTTATAATGAGTCGGGCTTCCCGATCAAAACGAATATAATTGTACACCCAATTCACGAAAACCACTACTCTATTTCTAAATCCTATCAAAAAGAAAAGATGTACAAACATCCAAACATACCAAGCAAATATTCCTTGGAACTTGTATTTTTTGAGGTCAACCACGGCCTTGTTCCTCCCTACGGTAGCCATACTGCCCTTATCTTTATATATGAAAGGTGTCAGGGGTTGGTTCTCTAGAAGCTTAATTAGATTATTTCCAAGATTTGCCCCTTGCTGCATAGCAGGTTGGGCCATCATAGGATGACCGATTGGAAATTCCGGGGTTACCATACAGGCAATATCACCAATGGCAAAAACATCTTCCACCCCTTCAACTTGATTGAACTGATTTACTTTTAACCGGTTTCCAGGAACGGTCAATTCCCTGGCATCCATTCCCTTGATCAATGCGCCTTTTACACCTGCCGCCCAAACAAGGGTTGCCGTTTCAAATACAACATCGGTCATGGTGGTGGCCAGTTTTCCATCATAATTGGTGATGCGGGTCTCCTTCCAAACCTGAACTCCCAGACCTTCCAAAAATTCCTCCGCCTTTTCTGAGGCCTTTTCACTCATTTCCTTTAAAATCCGTGGCCCTGACTGCACCAGATGGATCTGTGCCCTACGGGTATCCAGATCTGGATAATCCTTGGGAAGGATTCCTTTTTTTATTTCAGCAAGGGCACCAGCGAGTTCTACCCCTGTTGGTCCCCCACCTACGATCACAAAATTCATGAGGGCATCCCGTTCATGAATATCATCGGTCAATAAGGCTTGCTCAAAATTCTCCAGAATCAGACTCCTAAGGTTCAGGGATTGGATGATGGACTTCATGGCCATACTGTGTTTTTCCAATTCCACATTCCCATAAAAATTTGTTTCCGAACCTGTGGCCATTACCAAATAGTCGTATTTGAGACTTCCTATGTTGGTGATAATATTTTTTTCTGTAGTATCAATTTCCTTTACTTCGGCAAGCCTAAAAATAAAATTGGGATACTTTTGCAATATCTTGCGAATGGGATATGCAATGGAATCGGGCTCCAACCCCCCTGTAGATACCTGGTAGAGCAAAGGTTGAAAAGTATGGTAATTATGTTTGTCCAACAAGACTACCTGTACCTCTTTATTGCTCAATTTTCTAGCTAAGGATACTCCAGCAAAACCTCCGCCTATGATTACGAGGCGTGGATAACTGGTCCTTGAAATGTTCATATCACAAATCATAGGCCTAAAATAAACATTCATACGTTTCCCACCCTATTCCATATGTAGTTTTTATTATATTTATCCCAACCGTGAACAAACCTTTCCTATTATGAGAAAATTAATCTGCAGCTTGGTATTGACAAGCCTTATTTCTTTCATGGGCCATGCCCAGAAAACCACCCAGGACATTTTAAAGAACTTGGACAAGAAAAGTGAAACCTATGGCAACATTGCCCAAAACATCTGGGAATTTGCAGAAATGGGTTATTTAGAGGAGCAAAGTTCTGCTTTATTGCAAAAGACATTGAGCGATGAGGGCTTCTCCATAAAAACCGGGGTGGCAGGAATTCCTACCGCTTTCATCGCGGAGTATGGCAATGGTGGGCCGATCATAGCCATCCTTGGCGAATTTGATGCCTTGCCCGGTCTTTCCCAACAGGCGGTTCCAGAAAAACTATCAGCGGACAAAGCAGCCGGACACGCATGTGGGCATCATTTGTTCGGTACGGCCTCTACAGCGGCCGCTATAGCAGTAAAAGAGTGGATGCTTGCCAACAAGGTCAAAGGAACCATTAGATTTTACGGTTGCCCGGCAGAAGAAGGGGGATCAGGAAAGGTATATATGGTAAGGGAAGGTTTATTTAATGATGTAGATGTTGCCTTACATTGGCACCCAGGGGCAGAAAATGAAGCAAGTGCCGGTGCTGCCCTAGCCAACAAATCGGCAAAATTCAGGTTCTATGGAATCTCTGCCCATGCTGCCGGAGCCCCAGAAAAAGGTCGTTCCGCCTTAGACGGCGTGGAGGCCATGAATATGATGGTGAATATGATGCGGGAGCATATCCCATCGGAAGCACGTATCCATTATGTGATTACCCAAGGAGGAAAAGCTCCTAATGTGGTACCCGATTTTGCCGAAGTGTACTATTATGCAAGACATGGTCAAAGGGATGTGGTCATTGATATATTTGATAGAATTGTAAAAGCTGCGGAAGGTGCAGCCCTAGGTACGGGAACCACTATGGATTATGAGATGATTGGCGGAACACATGAGCTATTGCCCAACCTGACCCTCCAAAAATTGATGTACGACAACCTGGTGAAGGTTGGCGGGGTAACCTATTCTCCGGAGGAAAAGGAATTTGCGGATAAAATTGCCGTAAGCCTCGGATACGACAAAGCGAACCTGGACCGTGCCAAAAATATTGAACCTTACAAGACCGAAGCCAAAGCCTATGGCTCCACAGATGTTGGCGATGTAAGCTTTACCGTACCAACGGTAGGACTGGGCACTGCAACCTGGGTTCCGGGAACCCCTGCCCACAGCTGGCAAGCGGTAGCAGCAGGCGGAACTACAATTGGCAATAAAGGAATGATGGTAGCGGCAAAAACGTTGACGCTTACAGCCATCGATATTCTTAAGAGCAAAGACATTATAATGAAGGCCAAACAAGAACTTATAGAAAGACGGGGAAAGGACTTTACATATATTCCGTTACTAGGCGATAGGGC
>JBFIGS010000167.1:0-5840 GCA_041602195.1 Sediminicola sp.
AGGACTCAACGGCCTAGAAGATGCCTTGGCATCACTATTAAAACAGGCCGAGTCTGCCATTGATGAAGGTGCCAATATTATTATCCTTTCAGATAGGAATGTCAGTAAGGATCTTGCGCCAATTCCTGCATTATTGGCCTGTTCCTCCGTAAATAGTGGTTTACAGAGAATAAGAAAACGATCACAATTAAGTGTGATCATTGAATCTGCCGAACCACGTGAGGTTCACCATTTTACACTGTTGTTCGGTTTTGGTGCCAGTGCCATTAACCCTTATTTGGTCAATGAAATTATTGCAGAACAAATTGAGGAACACGACATAACTGAATATTCCTTTGATGAAGCCATTAAGAATTACAATAAGGCAATTGGAAAGGGAATCCTTAAGGTGATGAACAAAATAGGAATATCTACCTTAAATTCTTACAGGGGATCACAGTTATTTGAATGTATTGGTCTTAATACCAAAGTGGTGGATAAATATTTCCCAAATACCCCAACAAGAATTCAGGGTATCGGACTTTACGAGATAGAAAAAGAAATTGCCAAGCGCCATCAAAAAGCGTACAAAACGCAAGATGTTGCTGCAGATCTAGATTTAGAAATAGGTGGTGCCTACAGGTGGAGAAGGGATGGCGAAAAGCATGCCTTTAATCCAATGACCATTGCCAAATTACAAAAATCGGTACGTAACAACGAGCCAGAAACTTTCAAGGAATTTTCAGAATTGGTCAATGAGCAATCAAAAGGACTAATGACCATAAGAGGATTATTTGAATTTTCCAATTATGACCCGGTTCCCTTGGAAGAGGTAGAACCATGGACAGAAATTGTAAAAAGGTTTAAGACTGGCGCCATGTCCTATGGCTCCATTAGTAAGGAAGCCCACGAGAATTTAGCCGTAGCCATGAACAGGATTGGTGGAAAGAGTAATTCTGGAGAAGGTGGGGAAGATGCTGAGCGTTTTTACAAAAACCAAACTGGTGATTGGAAAAATAGCGCCATAAAACAAGTAGCCTCGGGAAGGTTTGGAGTAACTTCCAATTACCTTACCAGTGCCAAGGAGATACAAATAAAAATGGCCCAAGGAGCCAAACCTGGAGAAGGCGGACAATTACCTGGACCCAAGGTTAATCCTTCTATAGCAAAGACAAGAAACTCGACTCCTTATGTAGGATTGATTTCTCCTCCACCACATCACGATATCTATTCCATTGAAGATTTATCTCAATTGATCTACGATTTAAAATCGGCCAATAGGGAAGCCCGTATCAATGTGAAATTGGTTTCAGAAATTGGTGTTGGTACTGTAGCAGCTGGAGTTTCCAAAGCAAAAGCTGATGTTATCCTAATTTCTGGACATGATGGAGGGACGGGAGCTTCTCCCCTAACCTCATTAAAGCATGCCGGACTTCCCTGGGAACTTGGAATTGCGGAAGCGCAACAAACTTTGGTCATGAACGACCTTAGAAATAGAGTAGTTCTAGAATGTGACGGCCAATTAAAAACAGGAAGGGATGTAGCCATTGCCTGTTTACTTGGAGCCGAGGAATTTGGTTTTGCCACCGCACCTTTGGTTGCCTCAGGCTGTATCATGATGCGTGTATGTCATTTGAATACATGCCCGGTGGGAATAGCAACCCAAAATCCTGAACTTCGTAAGAAATTTGAGGGCAAACCAGAACATGTAGTTAACTATATGTATTTCGTTGCCCAAGAACTGAGAGAGATCATGGCCCAGTTAGGTTTTAGAACCATAAATGAAATGGTTGGTCAAGTTCAAAAACTAGATCGCAATAAGGCCATTCAACACTTCAAGGCAGAAGGAATTGATTTAACTCCTATCCTGCACCAAGTAAATGTTCCAAAAGGCACAAAGTTCTACAATACCCAGGCACAGGAACACCATATAGACAAGTCCATCGAATTTGAAATCATTGGAAAAGCACACCCTGCCTTATTTAGGAAGGAAAAGATTTCTTTAGATTTTCCAATATGTAATACTGATAGAGCAGTTGGCGCCATTATAAGTAATGAGATTTCCAAAATCTATGGTGCTGACGGTCTTCCTGAAAATACCCTAAAATTGAATTTCACTGGATCGGCGGGACAGAGTTTTGGAGCTTTTGCTACCAAGGGTCTTACGATGATCGTCAATGGTAATACCAATGACTATTTGGGCAAAGGACTTTCAGGGGCAAAATTAGTCATTAAGGTTCCGTACAAATCCACGCTCAAACCAGAAGAAAATGTGATCACGGGTAACGTAACCCTTTATGGAGCAACTTCTGGGGAGGCCTATATCAACGGAAAAGCCGGAGAACGTTTTTGTGTCCGTAATTCCGGGGCCCATGCGGTTGTTGAAGGTATAGGGGATCATGGATGCGAATATATGACCGGTGGTGTTGCGGTAATCCTAGGACAAGTAGGTAGAAACTTCGGAGCTGGAATGAGCGGCGGGATTGCTTATGTTTTGGATGAAAAAGGAACGTTCGATAAACATTGTAACAAGGAAGCCTTGAATTTACTATCGGTAAATGAAAGCGAGGATATCAGCCAATTAAAAACGCTGATAGAGAACCATTACAATGCGACCCTTAGTCCATTGGCGCAACGTGTTTTAGAAAATTGGGAGGAGATGTTGCCCAAGTTCATCAAAGTCTTCCCAGAAGAATACAGACAAGCATTAATACGTCTTGAGGAAGAAAAATTAAAAACAATATAATCGGAGATATGGGAAAGATAACTGGATTTTTGGAATTCGATAGAAAAATAGAGGAATACGCTCCTGTTGAGGAACGTGTAAAGAACTACAAGGAATTTACCTTACCACTAAAAGAAAATGAACTTAAGGATCAAGGAGCCCGATGTATGGATTGTGGAATTCCTTTTTGCCATAGTGGATGTCCTTTAGGAAATTTAATTCCCGATTTTAATGATGCGGTATATCGGGGCAAATGGGAAAAGGCTGCAAAAATATTACATTCTACCAATAATTTCCCGGAATTTACGGGTAGATTATGTCCCGCACCTTGTGAAGAAGCTTGTGTTTTGGGCATTAATGAAGACCCTGTCTCTATTGAAAACATCGAAAAAAATATTGTCGAAACGGCTTTTACCAAAGGGTGGATAACCGCTGAACCTCCTACCAAAAGAACAGGTAAATCTGTTGCCGTTATTGGTTCTGGACCGGCCGGTCTTGCTACTGCCCAACAATTGAATAGGGCTGGCCATTTGGTAACGGTTTTTGAGAGGGACGAAAAAGTTGGCGGTCTACTTAGATATGGAATTCCGGATTTTAAAATGGAAAAACATGTTATTGATAGAAGATTGGAAGTTTTGGAAGCAGAGGGCATAGTTTTTAAAACGGGGATCAATGTTGGGGTGGATGTCACTGCAGATGAACTAAAAAACGAATTTGATGCCTTGGTTCTCTCCGGTGGTGCAACCATAAGAAGAGGACTCCCTACAAAGGGATCTGATCTTAAAGGCGTGGTACAGGCCATGGATTTCCTAAAGCAAAACAATAAACGTGTAGATGGGATTAAAGACTTAGGGGAAGAAATAAAAGCTACTGGCAAGGATGTCATTGTTATTGGTGGTGGTGATACAGGATCTGATTGTATAGGCACCTCCATTAGACATGGGGCCCTTTCCGTTACCAATTTTGAAATAATGGGGAAAGCCACCGTGGAACGCCCTCAGGACCAACCATGGCCATTTTGGCCAATGAGACTGCGTACCAGCTCTTCGCATAAAGAAGGTGCGGAACGTTTCTTTAGCATCTCCACCAAAGAATTTATTGGAGACAAGGACGGTAATTTAACAGGATTGATCACCGCCGAAGTAGAATGGACCCACAAACCGGGAGAGCGACCTAATTTAAAAGAAGTTCCAGGGACTGAAAAACAATGGAAATGCGAACTAGCCCTTTTAGCTTTGGGCTTTACTGGTTCTGAAACCACCATAGCTGACCAATTAGGCTTAGAAATGGATCCTAGAACCAATGTGAAGGCCTCTATAGACAATTATATGACCAATGTCCCAGGCGTATTTGTAGCTGGTGACCAACGACGAGGACAATCACTTATCGTATGGGCCATATCAGAAGGTAGGCAGGCTGCGCATCACGTGGACGCCTATCTTATGGGCTCCTCTAATTTGCCATTAAAAGGCGATGGGGACTTACCTAGGATATAACCATCCAACCTAATATAAAAAGAGAGCCGTAACCTTATAAGTTACGGCTCTCTTCATTAGCAGAATATGCACTTTTAGTCAGTTTTTCTACCTGTGCGAATTGTCTTATTCTTAATAATGGGTTTTGCCCAAAAACTGATGCTCAGTATATATCCAAGGGTCAAGAACACCAACATCATTCCGATTCTCAATGAAAATAGGTCACTTATAAACCCTATCATTAGTTGCACCACCGCCCCTCCCATAATACCTGTCATTAATATTCCAGTCATAGATCCATGATGATCTCGGATAGAGTTTAGTGCAAGCGAAACAATGATAGGGAACATGACGGAAAGAAAAAAACCGCATAATTGAAATCCATACAATGAAATATATGCCCCTCCGAACAAACCACCTGTAAAACCAACAATTGCCAAAAGTGCAAAGATTCGCAAAATCAACTTACTGTCCCAAATTTTTAGAAGTATAAGCCCAAAAATACCTCCAATGGTCATCAAGCCCCAAAAATTAGCAACAGCGCCAGCACCTATGGTTTCATAATCCAAGCCATGATACACCTGCAAAAATTTTGACATCCAATAAGAAATTCCCTGTTCAGCACCTACATATGCAAATATTCCAAAAAAATACAAAACGACAATTCTGTTCTTGAAGAGCGACACATAGATGTCTTTGGTACCTACTTTTTCTTCTGTGGTCAAAGTAATCCGAGGTAATGAAACGGTAGACACAATACCTATTAACAACAGACTTAGTCCGGCAAATATGGCGTACATGGCTACCCATGACATGTCTTGTGGGACAATCTCAGATAGCAAGGTTATCACAACGGAAGATTCGGATTCGCTTTTAGCTACATGAAGTACAATATAGGAATACACCAAGGGACTTATAAACGAAGCTGCACCAAACATCAATTGTCCCAATACGGATGTAAAGGCAAAATTCTCTTCTCCCCCCGCCACTCTGAGCAAGGGGTTTATGACCACCTGTAATACGGCCATTCCCGTTCCTATGACAAATAAACTGGTAAGAAAAATAGGGAAGGACGGAAAAAATACAAACAAAACAGATCCTAAGAATGCTAATAACAGTCCAGCTACCAAGAGCTTCTTTTCCCCATATTTCTCCAGGATAAAGCCCGCAGGAATAGACATGAAGCCATAGGCTATAAAAAATGAAAATGGTAAAAAGCCGGCCATAGTTTCACTAAGATCAAAACTTAGAGATACGCTGGGATTAAGGGCGCCCAATATATTGGTCAAAAAGGAGATTACGAAGAATGTAACCAATATCAATGCTACTACCCGATAATTTCGCTTCATAGGAGAGGAATCTACTAAAATATCCTACAATATACCTAAAACCTTTATGAAATATCCTTAGATAAAGCTTGAATACTTAAAGTACTCAATTGACTATTGGACAAATTTGTATTTAAAATGGAAAGACATACTAAAATTGTAAGGAAGAATGCTAAAGGAATATGGGTATAAAACTAAATCATTTCACTTTATGGCATAAAAAAACCCCTCATCGTATGATGAAGGGTTCTTCGAAAAAAGGCGGCGACCTACTCTCCCACTTGGTATAGCAGTACCATCGGCGCAGATGGGCTTAACTTCCCTGTTCGGAAT
>JBFIGS010000168.1:0-5830 GCA_041602195.1 Sediminicola sp.
GAGTTTCTTTCTGCTTTGCTTCTAAATCGGAGTATTTCTTTTGAGAAACACATGAAGATAACAATAACGCTACCCCTAAACAACCTACTAGTATTTTTTTCATAATGTTTGTTTTGTTTTTTAGTTCTGATTAATTTTTTTTGTTCTATTTATTTAGGCCAAAATTATATAAAAACCTAGCGCTTGGATAGGCCATTTAGTTAATTTTTTACTAAAGTGTTAAATTTTCGTACTTGATATACGAAATGTGACCAAACAATGGATCTTGCAGCGTAGTATTTCTTAAGAAAG
This sequence comes from Sediminicola sp., assembly GCA_041602195.1. GTDB lineage: Bacteria > Bacteroidota > Bacteroidia > Flavobacteriales > Flavobacteriaceae > Sediminicola. Next base: position 292 of record JBFIGS010000168.1, read on the forward strand.
TTACTTTTTTCCCGCTTTTTGTACATTTTGCCAAACTGCCTGTAAAAACTGAGATGAGCCCTTAATATGGCCCAGCAATGCTTAAATTTCAATTGAAAGATAAAGCGCATTCCGGCCACCCCGTCCAATAATAGTCGAAAGAAGATAATTGGGAAGGCCTTTTTTCGGGGTAGATTTTTGGTGATAGAGAACAAAGAGTTCCTAAAATTTAAGTAGGTTTTCTTTGGATTCATATTGCTCAATGTAGATCCCCCAAGATGGTAAACATGTGAAGTGCCAACGTAGTAAACCTTATAACCCTTATTTTTTGCCCTCCAACATAGGTCAACTTCCTCCTGATGGGCAAAATAATCCTCGTCAAATCCACCTAATTCTTGAAACACCTTATTTTTAATAAACATACACGCCCCCGTGGCCCAGAAAATTTCCTTGAGATCATCATATTGATGTTCATCTTTTTCCAAGGCCTGAAAGATTCGCCCCCTACAAAAAGGATATCCCAATTGATCTATAAATCCACCTGCAGCTCCTGCATATTCAAAATAGTCCTTATTTTTATAATCCAGGATCTTTGGTTGTATGATTGCAGCATCTGGCAATTCTTCAAAGGTCTTTAGAATAGGTTGGAGCCAGTTCGGGGAAACTTCGACATCAGAGTTCAGCAAACATAGAATTTCCGCATCTACAAATTTTAAGGCATCATTGTAGCCTTTGGCAAAACCCCCATTTATTTCGTTTTGGATTATCCTTATATCAGGATACTGTTCTTTGATAAAAGCTATAGAGTTATCTGTAGATGCATTGTCGGCTACATAAATGTCCGCACCTATAGAGTATTTAGTGACAGAAGGGAGAAATTGTTCCAATAGAGCTTCTCCGTTCCAGTTAAGTATGACAATTGCTATTCTTGACATTCATGTCCATGCCGATCCTAGTGCGGCACCTCATTTATTTAAGTTATATGGCAAATGTATTTCTTGCCAACCAAATACTGGTACTTTCCAAAGCTCACAAATTAACGGCTAAAATCAGGAATATGCTGTAAAAAAGTATATTTTTCTTCCTGTAGGTCCATTTTGCAATAATAGTGGTCCTGCCCATTGGTAACTATTAAGTAATTGGCCTTCAATTGCATATTATAGCGGGCAATCTGATCAAAAACAGTTTGTGTGATCTTTATTTCAGGAGCTTTGCATTCCACTAAAATTTCAATGGAGCCATCAGAATTGTATACCACCACATCATATCTTTTGATCATGGAATTCAATTTCACCTGCTTTTCAACATTGATGAGACTTTTTGGATAATTTTTGTCAGAGAGAAGGTGATGTACCACATGTTGCCGAACCCATTCCTCGGGCTGTAATACCACAAATTTTTTGCGTATAACATCAAATATCTGGACTTTATTTTCGCTATTTTTGAAGCGAAAGTCATATGCCGGAAAGTTCAGTGGTTGCATAGGGCAAATTTGATGATTTTTTTTGGATGAAGGAAGTAAAACAGATAGTCTCGGATATTAAAAGTGGAAATATAAAGCCCATTTATTTTTTAATGGGGGAGGAGTCCTATTATATAGATAAGATTGCCGAGTATATCGAAAAAAACGTACTTACCGAAGAGGAGCGCGGGTTCAACCAAATGGTAATGTATGGAAAAGAGGTGACCATAGACGAAATCGTCAGTAATGCCAAACGATATCCCATGATGGCGGAAAAACAGGTGATCATCGTGAAGGAGGCCCAACATCTATCGCGTACCATAGAAAATCTGTTGAGTTACGCAGACAGCCCTCAGCCTTCAACGGTCCTGGTATTTTGTTATAAATATGGGAAGCTGGACAAGCGTAAAAAAATATACAAGAGCATACAAAAAACGGGGGTTTTATTTGAAAGTAAAAAGCTGTACGACAATCAGGTTTCTGATTGGATACGAATGGTGCTCCAGGGCAAAGGATATTCCATATCTCCAAAGGCAGCTATATTATTGGTAGAATACTTGGGTACCGATCTAAGTAAGATAAACAATGAATTGGAGAAACTCCAATTGGTAATCCCCAAAGATGTTGAAATTTCTCCGGCTGCCATTGAGGAACACATAGGTATCAGCAAGGATTTTAATAATTTTGAACTTAAAAAGGCAATAGGGGAGCGCGATATTCTAAAAGCTACCCGAATTATCCATTATTTTGCACAGAACCCCAAGGATAATCCCTTTGTGGTGACGGTTACTTTACTGCATAATTTTTTCTCACAATTGCTCCAATATCACGGCATGTCCGATCACTCTTCAAAAAATGTGGCAAGTACCTTAGGTATCAATCCATATTTTGTGAAAGAATATCAAACAGCGGCAAGAAATTATCCAATGAAAAAGGTAAGTCAAGTAATATCCTATTTACGTGAAATGGATCTTAAAGGCAAAGGTGTGGGTGGGGCCAGCTTGTCTCAAGCCGACCTACTAAAAGAACTTTTGGTGAAAATTATTTGATTATTTCCCGTCGGCACTATACCTTCCAGGTCCCAATAGCATAATGATCACAAAGAATCCAAGGTACATAATAGCCAATTCTTTTCTTCCCAACGCATCTGAAATATGAACGATAAAAGTTGCCACGAACATGGCAAAGGCAGGAGGTAAGGCGGCCCACCTCGTTTTAAACCCAATGATTATAAGAACAGGACAGATAAATTCAGCAATGACCGTTAAAAAAAGGGAGGGAGCTGCACCAAGCCCGATCGGATCAGCGAACTCAAAATCCCCACTTATCAATTTTTGAAATTTCGGGTATCCATGGGTAATCATCAATGTGGATGGTACAATACGTAATAGCAACAATCCTACATCGGTGGTTAGGGAACTTTTCATTATTATTTAAGATTTGAGTTGTATAAATGTATATAATTATTTTTAAATATTTCACCTCTCAGAAAAAATGACTGATTGTGTAATTGCAATTATAAGAACATTTTCTTTATTTCCGCAAGTACGATTGCCATTTTTAATTGTAAACGTTACACTAATCTTCAAAAGTAATGGTTTAATAGGGTGCTGGCTTCTCAGTATTATTCTTGAGTAACACAAAAAAAAAGCCTACCATTTATGGCAGGCTTTTTTTTATATTATATAATTAAGACGCTTATCTCAATTTTGGAAAATCGGCCGGATTGACTTCGTGCATGATGCTGTAAATTTTTTCAAAAATATCCTCTGCATTTGGTTTAGAGAAATAATCCCCATCAGTGGCATACGCGGGTCTATGGGCCTTGGCAGTTATGGTTTGGGGAGCGCTATCCAAAAATTGGTAAGCTCCCTGTTTTTCTACTATCTCCTGAATCAAATAGGCCGAACATCCTCCTGGAACATCCTCATCTATCACCAATAATCGATTCGTTTTTTGAACACTTTTAAGGACGTCGTGATGTATGTCAAACGGTAAAAGACTTTGTGCATCTATTACTTCCACATCTATCCCCACTTCTTTTAATTCTTGGGCCACTTGTAAAACAATTCTAAGTGTAGAACCATAAGAAACAATGGTCATGTCTGATCCTTCTTTAACGGTCTCCACAACCCCTATAGGGGTGCAAAGCTCTCCAAGGTTGTTTGGAATAGCTTCTTTTAAACGATATCCATTTAAACTTTCGATGATTAGCCCAGGTTCGTCACTTTTCATTAAGGTGTTGTAAAATCCAGCTGCCTTGGTCATGTTTCTGGGCGTTAGAATGTACATACCTCTTAATAGGTGGATCAAAGCCCCCATCTGCGAACCAGAATGCCAAATACCTTCCAATCGGTGTCCACGAGTTCTTACGATCAGCGGTGCTTTCTGTTTGCCGACGGTTCTGTAATGAAGAGTCGCAAGATCATCGCTAAGCAATTGCAGTCCGTATAAGATATAATCCAAATATTGTATTTCAGCTATGGGTCTCAATCCCCTTAGGGCAAGTCCAATTCCCTGGCCAATAATAGTTGCCTCGCGAATACCTGTATCTGCGACACGAAGTTCACCATATTTTTTTTGAAGACCTTCCAAACCTTGGTTCACATCTCCAATTGCGCCGCTGTCCTCACCAAATATCAGTGCTTCAGGATGGGCTTCGAATAACTTATCAAAATTGTCCCTAAGAATAACGCGTCCATCTACGTTTTCAGGTTGAGCGTCATAGGTTGGCTTAATTTCTTTGACACTGGTTGCATTATTGGACAGTTCACTGTAGAGGTGTGAACTATAATCTGGCTGGGTGTCACGAATGAAATTCTCAATCCATTGTAGCAATTCCTTTTTTGGTGCGGAATTTTCCCCTATGAGGTATCTAAGTGTTTTTCTGGCCTTAGAGGTCAAATCCTTTTTGGAAGGTTCCTCAATGGCTATTAGGTCATTGATGATTTTTGCGATAAAGGTTTTATTGGGGCTACTTTGTGCAGCATTTTCCAATAAGGCGACCAATGTTTTCTTGGCTTTCTTGTGAGGGGCCAAAAATTCACTCCATGCTTCTTTTTTGGCAGTCCTTACTTCCTTTTTAGCCGATTTTTCAATGGCTAACAATTCATCTTCTGTAGTGATATTATTTTCAAGGATCCATTCCCTGAAACGCTTGTTACAGTCATTTTCGACTTCCCATGCTAATCTCTCCTCACTTTTATATCTTTCATGTGATCCAGAAGTAGAGTGCCCTTGGGGCTGTGTAAGTTCTTTTACATGGATAAGAACAGGTACGTGTTCTTCTCTGGCGATGTCCGCAGCATTCTCATAGGCATGTATAAGAGCCGTGTAGTCCCATCCATTGACTTTTATTATTTCGTATCCTTTATTGTGCTCGTCTCTTTGGAAACCTTGCAAAATTTCAGAAATATTTTCTTTGGTGGTCTGGTGTTTGGCAGGGACCGAAATCCCATATTTATCGTCCCAGACACTGATCACCATGGGTACCTGTAAGACGCCTGCCGCGTTGATGGTCTCAAAAAAATGACCTTCACTGGTACTGGCATTTCCAATAGTGCCCCAAGCTACTTCATTTCCTTTTTTAGAAAAATTTGTGGTATCTATCCCTTTGACGTTTCTATAAATTTTAGAAGCTTGCGCCAATCCCAAAAGTCTGGGCATTTGCGCAGCGGTAGGGGATATGTCCGCACTACTGTTTTTTTGGGCGGTTAGGTCTTTCCATGTGCCATCGGCATTTAAACTATGGGTCGTAAAATGACCTCCCATCTGTCTGCCTGCGCTCATGGGTTCCTTCTCCAAATCGGTAGTGGCATATAGCCCATGGAAAAATGCCTTGGGAGTTAATAGATCCAAAGCCATCATAAACGTTTGGTCTCTATAATATCCACTTCTAAAATCACCATCCTCAAAGGACCGGGCCATGGCCAACTGGGGTAGCTCTTTACCATCCCCAAAGATGCCGAACTTGGCTTTTCCGGTCAAAACTTCCCTTCGTCCAAGAATACTGCATTCCCTACTAAGTACTGCTATTTGATAATCGTGTAAGATTTGGTTTCTAAAATCTTCAAAAGAAATATCATTGCTAGTTTTTGA
>JBFIGS010000169.1:0-5803 GCA_041602195.1 Sediminicola sp.
GCCATACGTTCGATCAAAAACTGAACTATACAGCCACCTTTGAAGTCCCTGCTAAATATTTGGGCAAGGACATCTCCAATCTGATCGCTAAAATAGACGACAAGTCCTTGGAGGGGCTGACGATCCCAGTAACAGCGAACATAGGCGGACTCTATTCCAGTCCGACCGTGAGTACCGACCTTACCAGTGGTGTAAAAAACCTAACTGCAAAGCTTGTTGAGATTGAAAAGCAAAAGCTGCTCAATCAAGGAAAAGATAAGGCGAAAAACTTGATCGGTGGTCTACTGGGCGGCGATGCTAAAACCAAAGATTCTACTTCCCAGAATACTACGGGTCAAGAGGGAGTGAAAGAAGTTTTGGGAGGGTTGTTGGGTACCAAGCCTAAAACCCAGGACACCACAGCCGCAAAGACCAATACGACACCACCTAAGAAAGATGCCATAAAAGAGGCTGCCTCAGGGGTGTTGGGCGGATTTCTTAACAAGAAAAAGAAGGATGCCGAAGTAAAAAAGGATAGTGTTAATTAATATTTAGGGAGATATAGTAGCCTTCGCTACCCCTAACATTAAACACGGTATTATCCTCAAAGATGAGGTACTGCCCTTTTATACCTTTGAGAACACCCTTGAAATGGGGTGTTTTTTCAAGATTAAGGCTTTTTACCTTTTCCGGATATCGCAATACAGGAAATTCCATATGGCTTTCCTTGTTGTTTTCAATAAAATATGGGGCAGCCTCCTCCGGGATGTACTGCCTCAATTTATTTCTATAGGCCACCAAGTCCTCATCATCCACATTGTTGGTGAGCATTTTGCGCCAATTGGTTTTGTCGCCGATATGATCTTTAAGGGCAACCTCTGTAATCCCAGCTAAATAACGGTTGGGAACTTCAACTATTTCTATGGCCTCGTGGGCTCCCTGGTCTATCCATCTTGTGGGGACCTGTGATTTTCTGGTCACGCCCACCTTAATATTACTGGAATTGGCCAGGTATACAACATGGGGTTGAAGCTGTACCTTCTTTTCATAGTCCAAATCCCTGTCCTCTTGATCTAAATGTGCCGTACTCAATTCAGGTCTCATGATCCAATCTCCTGCTGAGGGGATTTCAAAAAAGCAATTGCGACAAAATCCCTGTCGGTAGATAGGCTTGTCCAAATTACAATTTAGGCATTGGTATTTAATGAAGTTGATTTCCAATTCCTTGTCCAGCACTTGGTTGACATTTAAAAAGTCGTTTTCAAAAACCAGATAATATTGAATGGGATTCCCTATTTCTGTTTGCATTTTTTTTAAGACTCCCTCGAACTGCATAAAAGCGTATTTATTTAATTAGAATTCAATTTGAAATGATAACTTTAAAAACTATTTTTAGGAAATAAACCAAAAATCAAAGCCTATCATTTTAGGATAAAGATACCGAAAAATGCCAATACCATTATTTAATTCCATCGCATCTTGGTTGCTGAAAAAGCGCGATCACCAGATAGAACTTTTCTTGAAATATCCGGGTGAGGTGCAGGAAGAGGTGTTGCGTCAATTATTGTCCATTGCAGAGGATACGGAAGTTGGAAGAAAATACGGTTTTAGGTCCATTCCCAATTATAAAACTTTTGCAGAACGGGTGCCCATAGTTTCCTACGAGGAATTTGAGCCCATGATAGAACGTGCCAGAAGGGGAGAGCAAAATATATTTTGGCCCACGGCAATCAAGTGGTTTGCAAAAAGTAGTGGAACCACCAATGCGAAAAGTAAATTTATTCCGGTAAGCAGCGAGGCCTTGGAAGACTGCCATTATAAGTCGAGCAAGGATCTGTTGTGCCTATATCTTAACAATAACGAGAATTCCCAGCTGTTTACAGGGAAAAGTCTTCGACTAGGGGGAAGTAAGGAGTTGTATCAGGACAATGGCACTTTCTTTGGGGACCTTTCAGCGATCCTGATAGACAATATGCCGTTTTGGGCAGAATTGAGCAGTACCCCAAGCAACAAAGTGTCCTTAATGAGTGAGTGGGAATCCAAAATGCAGGCCATCATTAAGGAATGCGTTCAGGAAAATGTCACCAGTTTGGCCGGTGTACCTTCTTGGATGTTGGTGCTATTGAACAATGTATTGGAGGAGACGGGCAAGGACCATCTGTTCCAGGTGTGGGAAAATTTGGAAGTCTATTTCCATGGAGGTGTCAATTTTGGACCTTATAAGGACCAATACAAATCCTTACTACCAAGAAAAAACTTTAATTATTACGAGATTTATAATGCCTCCGAAGGCTTTTTTGCCATACAGGACAGGAACCATTCCGATGATCTTTTGTTGATGTTGGACTATGGGATATTCTATGAGTTCATCCCTATGGATAATTATGGTACCCTGGAGCAAAGGGTGGTCCCTTTGTGGGAAGTAACGCCCAAAGTAAATTATGCCATCCTTATCACCACCAATGCAGGCCTATGGCGTTACAAGATAGGGGATACGGTTCGCTTTACCTCTACAGATCCGTACCGTATAAAAGTAACAGGTAGGACCAAGCACCATATCAATGTTTTTGGGGAGGAATTGATTATAGAAAATGCGGAGGAGGCCCTAAAAAGTATCTGTAAAAAAACAGGTGCCGAAATCAAAGATTATACCGCTGCCCCAATCTTTATGAACGATAAGGAAAAGGGAGGCCATGAGTGGATCATTGAATTCAGAACACCGCCAGAAGAGATAGAATACTTCACGGAAATATTGGATAATGCCCTTAAATCCTTGAATTCAGATTACGAGGCAAAACGCTATCAGAATATGACTTTGAACATGCCAAAAGTGCATATTGCGCGTCATAATCTTTTCTACGATTGGCTAAAATCCAAAGGCAAACTTGGAGGTCAACATAAAATACCGCGATTGTCCAATGAGAGGACTTATGTCGAAGAATTGCTACAAATGAACAAGTAAATAGTGTTTTTGGCGGAAATTGACGCAAATTGTCGTTAATAATTGTCCCCTATTAACCTTAAAGCTCTTATTATGGCAGAACGACTAGTAGTATTATCAGACATGTGGGGTGCAAAAAAAGGCCTCTGGATCACTTCTTATTTAGGATATTTACAGCAACATTTTGACATCGTATTTTATGATTGCCAGCAATTGGCCAACATTGATTTGGAGGTCGACACTAATAAAAATGTACACCAGGCCTTTGTGCATGGGGGTATAGAAACCGCTGTTAAGCATCTATTGAAGAAAGAGACTGAACCGAGCCATTATTTGGCCTTCAGTACTGGAGGAACCATAGCGTGGAAAGCAGCACTTGCCGGGTTGAAAATGAAATCTCTTTACAATGTTTCGGCAACGCGGATCAGAAATGAATCGGAGAAGCCCAAGTGTAGGACGACTTTAATTTACGGAGGTAAAGATGAGTTTAGGCCTTCCGATGAATGGGCCAAGAACTTGGAAATGGAATTAGAGATCATTCCCAATTTTGGACATGATCTGTATTCGGATGAAAAAATTATACAAAAGGTATGTAAGGACCTATTGGGTAGGGCTATAAAAAAGCAGCTTCAATCTTAAGAAGCTGCTTTTAGTTTTTTCAATGTCACAAAGGAAAGCTTTTCCTCGGCATAGGTTCTGGTCACTTTGAATTCACTTTCATCGCTGCTCGGTAATTCGAACATGGCATCGGTGAAAATCGCTTCACAAAGGGATCTCAATCCCCTGGCACCCAATTTGTATTCAATAGCTTTCTTTACGATGTAGTTCAATGCTTCATCCGTAATTTTAAAGCTAATGTTATCCATGGCAAACAATTTCTCATATTGTTTGATAATGGCATTCTTGGGTTCGGTAAGGATTGCCCTAAGCGTTTCCTCGTCTAACGGATTCATATGGGTAAGAACCGGTAATCGTCCAATAATCTCAGGAATAAGACCAAATTCTTTTAAATCCCTAGGGATAATGTATTGTAGGATATTGGTGTTGTCCAGGTTGTCCTCAGCTTTGGAGGCACTGTAGCCAACAGCCTGCATATTTAAGCGTTTGGTAATAATACGTTCAATACCATCAAAGGCACCACCCGCAATAAACAGGATATTTTCCGTATTGACCTCAATAAATTTTTGATCGGGATGTTTACGTCCTCCTTTTGGTGGGACATTTACAACCGTACCTTCAAGAAGCTTCAACAAACCTTGTTGTACGCCCTCGCCAGATACATCCCTTGTTATGGAAGGGTTGTCACTTTTGCGGGCTATCTTGTCTATTTCATCAATAAATACGATTCCACGCTCCGCTTTTTCCAAATTGTAATCGGCAGCCTGAAGCAACCTGGTAAGAATGCTTTCAACATCTTCACCTACATAACCGGCCTCAGTCAATACCGTGGCATCAACAATTGCCAAGGGTACATTCAACATTTTAGCGATGGTTTTGGCCATCAATGTTTTTCCTGTTCCCGTTTGCCCGGCCATGATGATATTACTCTTTTGAATTTCTATATCATCTTCCTTGCTCTTGGGCTGTAATAAACGTTTGTAGTGGTTGTATACTGCAACGGACATCACCTTTTTGGTGCGATCCTGTCCTATGATAAACGTGTCTAAAAACTCCTTGATGTCCAAAGGTTTCCTAAGGGTCAACTCAGAAGAAAGATCGTTCTTGTCCGATTGTTTTGATTCTTCGGCAACTATTCCGTGCGCCTGCTCAATACATCTGTCACATATGTGTGCATCCAAACCGGCAATCAATAGATTGGTTTCCGGTTTCTTCCTTCCGCAAAAAGAGCATTCTAAATTTTCTTTTGCCATAATATTGGGGGTAACATAAAACACAATAACGCTTGTATTGTGCTTTTGGTTTAACTGGACGGACTTTTAATTCCGTACCTCATTCCTTTGTCGGGATTATTTGTCGTCCCTTACTAATATTTCATCGATCATGCCATATTTCATGGCCTCATTGGCTTTCATCCAATAGTCCCTATCACTGTCTTCGTTCACCTTTTCAAAAGTCTGTCCGGAATGCTTGGAAATGATCTGGTACAATTCATCTTTAAGCTTAAGAATTTCCCTGGCAGTAATCTCTATATCACTTGCCTGTCCCTGTGCACCACCCAAAGGTTGGTGAATCATTACACGGGAATGGGTTAACCCACTGCGCTTACCTTTTTCACCTGCACATAACAATACAGCTCCCATGGAAGCGGCAATACCTGTACAGATAGTGGCCACATCTGGTTTTATGAATTGCATGGTGTCATATATTCCTAGGCCAGCATAAACACTTCCTCCTGGAGAGTTGATGTAGATCTGAATGTCCTTGGAAGCATCCGCACTTTCCAAAAACAACAATTGTGCTTGTACAATATTGGCAACCTGGTCATTGATGCCGGTTCCTAAAAAAATGATCCTATCCATCATCAATCTGGAAAAAACATCCATTGCAATTGCATTTAGTTGTCTTTCCTCGATAATGTTGGGGGTCATTGCCGACGGGTACATAGTACTCATGATTTTGTCATAGTACATGCTGCTGATCCCTTGGTCTTTTATAGCGTAGTTCTTGAACTCTTTTCCGTAATCCATGTGTTTTCTTCGATATTTTTTTGAAACAAAAAAAGGTGCCGAAAAATAATTTCCGGCACCGTAAAGATACTTAAATTATTTTTGAAAACTACCCATAAACTTCTTTCACAAAGTTCTCGTAGGTCACTTCTTTAGTTTTCAAATTTGCTTTCTCCTTGTATAGTTTCAATAGTTTCTGGCTCATCAATTGTTCAGACAATCTGCGAACCTCGTCTTGGTTGGATAAAACCCTCGC
>JBFIGS010000170.1:0-5688 GCA_041602195.1 Sediminicola sp.
AGAATTGGCAAACGCTTATAAAGCATTGGGAAATTCTTCAAAGGCAAATATGTATCTTAGTAAAATAAAAACAGGGTCCTAAATAGAATGAAAATGAGCTTTTTAAAGATACCAAAATTGATGGCTTATAGCCTTTTTGCGTTGTTGGTATTTTCCTGTAAATCCAATAAGGTGTTAACTGATGGCACGTTGGATACAAATTTGTCCGCAAAAACGATAATAAAAAACCACTATAACAATCAGCTCAATTTTAAAACCTTGAGCGGGAAGGTGAAAATTGATTATTCCGATGGGGAATCATCCCAAGGGGTAAGTGTAAGTCTTCGTATGGAAAAGGATAAGGCCATTTGGTTCAGTGCACCATTAGGGGTAGTAAAAGCCTATATTACACCGGAGAGAGTTAGTTTTTACAATAAGCTCGACAATGAGTTTTTTGATGGGGACTTTTTATATCTCAGCAATTTATTGGGGGTTGAACTCAATTTTGAAAAAGTACAAAATATGTTGTTGGGCGAGGCGATTTTCGATTTAAAGGATGGGAAATACGACACCTCCATCAGCGAAAATAATTACCAGTTAAAGCCCAAAAAATCCTTGGAGCTTATCAAGACCTTGTTCCAAATAGAACCGAAGAATTTCAAAATGGCAGCCCAGCAGGTAGCACAGCCTTTAGAGAAAAGGATATTGGAGATACAATATAAGAATTATCAAAAGATTGATAAACGTGTGCTGCCTAACGAAATTGGAATATTTGCCATTAATGGAGACCATACCAACACAATTTCCATAGAATATCGCAATATGGAATTCAATAGAGCCGTTAATTTCCCTTATAAAATACCAAATGGTTTTAAAGAGATAGTACTGAAGTAATATGAGCGTTAAGACTTTGATTCGTATATATCTCACCCTGTTTATAGTTCTGTTCATTGGGACCGGAGCAGTGGCGCAAACCAATGAACAAAAGGCATTGGAAGCCAAACGCGAACAGCTTCAAAGGGAAATAAAAAGTATCAATAGATTGTTGTTTGCCGAGAAAAAGGAAAAGGGCAATGTTTTAGAGCAGATGGAGGCGTTGGAACAAAAAATAAATGTGCGGCAACAGTTAATCAATGTGACCAACCAGCAATCCAATCTACTCAACAGACAGATCAACACCAACATAAGGAATATCTCGAAGCTTAGGGATGATTTGGAAACCCTAAAGGACGATTACGCCACCATGATCCAAAAGTCCTATCAAAACAAATCCCAACAAAGCAGATTGATGTTTTTATTGTCCTCTGAAAATTTCTTTCAGGCCTTTAAAAGATTGCAGTACCTAAAACAATATACCCAGTATAGAAAAGAACAGGGGGAACAGATCGTGGTTAAAACTGATGAATTGACCCAGTTGAACAGGGATCTCACTGATCAGCGCAAGGTGAAGGATCAATTGATTGCAGAGAATTTGGTGGCCAAAAATGAATTGCAAAAGGAGCGGGCGGACCAACAGGTTCTCCTAGCAACCATTCGCAAGAACGAAAACAAGTATACCGCGGCCATAGACAAGAAAAGGCAGGAAGCACGAAAAATAGATCAACAGATAGATGCGCTGATCCGAAGTGCGATTGCGGCCAGTAATAAAAAGGCTGGAGGAAGCACCAATAGCAGTAAGTTTGTTTTGACACCGGAGGCAACCATTGTGGCCAATAATTTCTCGGCCAATAAGGGCAAATTGGACTGGCCTGTGGAGAGGGGAATTGTAAGTCGTGGATTTGGAGTTTACAACGATGCGGTCTATCCCGGCATAAAGCACCAAAACAATGGGGTCATCATTGCTACGGACGAAGGCTCCAAAGCGCGTTCTATTTTTGAAGGGGAGGTTATTGGTATTATGGCAGTACCGGGAGGAAATATGGGGGTGCAGATCAAACATGGTAATTACATCAGCACCTACTATAACCTATCTAAACTGTACGTTAAGAAAGGGGACAGGGTCGCACGAAAAGAAGAGTTGGGTGAAATATATACCAATCGGTCTAATGGTCAGACCCAGCTTAAGTTCTACCTCTATCAAGATGCCAATAGATTAAATCCTGAAGACTGGATCTATCGCCTATAGTACACTGGAACTAAAATTTTTATCTCTCCATTACTACTCTTCCATAAACAACGCGCGAAGCTCTGTAGCGTCTTTAGGCTTCATTTTGCCAGCCAGTACAAGGCTGAGCTGTTTTCTGCGTAAAGCTGCAGCAAAACGCTGCTTTTCAAGGTCGGTTTCAGCATTGAGCTTTGGCACTGTGGTCGGGATACCGGTATCATCAACTGCAACAAACGTATAAATGGCCTCATTGGCCTTTGTGCGTTCACCGCTGAAGCGATCTTCCATCCAAACATCAATGAAGACCTCCATAGACGTTGAGAAAGCCCTAGAAACAGCTGCTTCTACAGTCACTACACTACCTAGGGGCACGGCCCTATTAAAGGCAACATGATTGACAGAAGCGGTTACCACAATTCTTCGGCTATGTCGGCGTGCGGCGATACTCGCGGCTCTGTCCATACGGGCCAGAAGTTCACCTCCAAATAAATTGTTTAATGGGTTGGTCTCGCTAGGGAGTACCAAATCGGTCATAATAGTCCTTGAATCACTAGGAGTCTTAGCCTGCATACTTAAAATTTTTTGCAAAGATACACCTATATTGCGGCGCGTAAAGAAGAAGTGCGATTATTCTTGGAACAACCAGGCGTCGCTAGATTCCGTGCGTTTTATTTCCCTTAGATACTGTAGTGCTTCGTCCACATTGGTGAACGTTCCATAGGCTACAAGGTGCAGGCCGTGTTTGTTCATCCCTAAATTGGTGGCTTCAAATCCCTTTGCTGTTAGCTGGGACACCTTTTTGTCGGCATTTTCTTTGGCCCTAAAGCCGCCAGCAACTATATGGTAGTGAACCTGGTCTTTTTTAGTGATCTCCAGATTTAAAGCGGGTAGTTCCAAAGGAGCTGAATTGAAAAATGTGGCTTCCTGTATATTTCTGGCAACTTGCTCTTGGGCTTCTTCCTGAACTAATTGTTGGTCATTTATGGTGTTGTTATAAAAACGCATTCCAGTGAGACCAGTGGCGAAAGCCAAAAGGATTACAGCTGCATATTTCAAATAAGGCCTAAAACTTCTTGATTGCTGCCTAACTTCAGGAGTAATTATAAATGGAATTTTATCTTCCATTTCCAACACCTCTTCCTTTAAGGTTTCTCTTACCACCGGGGCGGTAACAAAAGAGGAAAGTCCAAATGAGGTAGTCAAATAATTCACTTGGTTGGAGGGTTGAAATTGTATTTTATGGTCTTTGTTTTCCCATAACTCACCAACATTTGGCAAAATTAAACGCTTGCCATCTTTTAAGGTCTGTTTCCAAGCACTGGATTCTTTTTCAATGCGTTGCAACATTTCCTCATAGGAAATTTTCTCAGATTCCGCCATGTAGGATACTAATAATCCATCGTTGGAAGAAAGTTGTCCGTTAAAAGATATCACTTTTGATGGTGGGGAAAAGGAATGGGAATTACTGTGGATTACGGCAGATTTCATCTGCGTTAAAAAGCCTCCAAATCCGGGCATAATTACGCAATTGTAGCGATATAGTAGCTCTGCTATGTATTGTTCAGTTCCCATGACGGCAAATATTGTCATAAATTTAACCTTTTCAAAACCTATCACCTAACTTTTTATTAACATTTTATTTTCTGTATTTTTAGAAAAATTAGAACCGACCACAAATGACTAGTGATGAATTGATTGCAGTTTTAAGGCTCCAGAGTATTCCGAATATTGGCGATGTCACTGCTAAAAAATTAATATCACATTGTGGAAGTGCGGCCGAGATTTTCAGTCATAAGGCGCACCATTTGTTAAAAATAGATGGTATTGGCACCCACACCCTTCGGAATTTACAAGACAAAGTACATCTGGAAGCGGCAATTGCCGAACTGGAATTCATCCAAAGCCAAAACATTGCCTATACCTATTTTAAGGATGAAGATTATCCTACCTACCTTAAACATTGTATAGATGGCCCCATCCTGCTCTTCAAGAAAGGTGCTATCCAACTTCAAGGAAGAAAGATCATCAGTGTTGTGGGAACAAGGAATATTACCAGTTATGGAACTGCTTTTTGTGAACGTTTTATTGAGGAAATAGCGCCATTAAATCCAATTATAGTAAGTGGATTTGCATATGGGGTAGATATTTGCGTCCATAGGGCAGCACTTAAGTATGGACTGCAAACCATAGGATGTCTTGCACATGGTCTCAACCAAATTTATCCTAAATCCCATGGGAGGTTCACTACGGAAATAGAGCAAAATGGCGGGTTTTATACCGAGTTTGGGAGCAATAGCAGTCCTGAAAGGGAAAACTTTTTGAGGCGTAATAGGATTATAGCCGGATTGAGCGAGGCCACTATTGTGGTTGAATCCGCCGAGAAGGGCGGGAGCCTTGTCACTGCGGATATTGCGCATAGTTATAATCGGGATGTCTTTGCAGTTCCTGGGAGGGTGCAGGATAAGTACAGTATAGGATGTAACAACCTCATTAAACAACAAAAGGCACATATGCTCACTTCGGCGGCGGATCTGATCTACCTACTTGGATGGGAAGTAAAGGATGTACCTTCTAAATCGGTGCAAAAGCAATTGTTTGTTCAGATGGATGAACTTGAGCATAATATTCATTCTTATTTACAAAAAGAAGGGAAACAAATGCTGGATGACATTGCCTTGGAATGCCAAATTCCAATTTTTAGAGTTTCGGCAACACTTTTCAATATGGAAATGAAAGGGGTGGTGAGACCATTGCCCGGAAAATTGTTCGAGGCTATTTAAGTATTGGATTCACCCAGCCTTTTTTATGCAAAAGACTGGTGCTATTTGCTATAAATGGGCGCAGTGCACACTTTGAGCATTTTGTGTCACAGACTACCGTTTAGTGTATGAGCAGTAGTGGATTTAGTTACTATTACTCTTCAAATAGCAAGATAATCAATTAAACACAATCGCGGTTCAGGTTAAGATACAAACCGCTATTGCTTATACATATTGTTGGCTGTTCGTTCTTTTCTGCTATTAAGTCATAAATTATAAAGCATAAAAAAGGTGCAAGTTGGACACTTACACCTTGTATTGAATGTTTGTTTAAGAAGTATTTATTTCTTTTTTATTTCTGCAACAGCTTCTTCTGTAGTGAAAACATGACTTGCTATCATTCTAAAATTTACTAATGCTGCTTCATAACCATTTAGACCTGGTAAAATGGCAGCTGCTGTAGCATCTTTTACTACAGATAATTCAAAGCCATTCTCAACCAACTCTCTCATATGAGATTCTGTACATAAGTTTGCAGACATTCCTGCTAAAATAACTTTACTGAAACCATGTTTACGCAATTGTAAAGCTAAATCGTTTGATTCAGGTCCATAAAGTTTGTGTGGACTGGTTACAATTACATTATCACCATTTATGTATTTTTTATATTTATCTAACCAATCAGCGCCTGAATTTTCAAAACCTTCTGTTGTTAGTGCACCTTTTCTATCAAACATAGTGATTTTGTGCATTAACGCTTCTAAGGCTCCTTCGAATTCCCAAGTATGGTCATGTTTGTAATAGTAGTGTGGAGAAACAAATACGGTGATGTTTTTTTCTTTGGCA